>NZ_JABWRG010000056.1:0-31751 GCF_014268825.1 Pseudomonas sp. SWRI51
AGCCCTTTCGCGACACAAGGCCGCTCCTACACAATCAAAAGCGACTTGCCCGAAACCATAGAATCTCCCACAGGGATGGAGTCGCCCTTGATTTTGTGGGAGCTGGCGCCAGCCTGCGATAGGGCCATCGGTAATTGGCCCAAGGCTCAGGACGAACAGCTTATTTCCAGGTGCTTGCCCCACTCAGGTGGCCGTTCGGCGTAGGCCTGCATCCCTTCCTGCTCGTCGAACGGCGTGCTCAACACCTGGTGCAACCGCCGCACTTCGCTGTAATCCCCGGCCTCGGCCGCTTCGATGGCTTTCTGCGCCAGGTAGTTGCGCAGCACATACAGCGGGTTGACCGCATGCATGCGCTCGCGCCGGCCTTCGGCGTTGCCCGGCTCGCGTTCGCAGCGGGCCAGGTAGTCGGTGGCCCAGGCGTCGAACCCGGCCAGGTCGATGAAGTCGTTGCGCACCACCTGCAAGGCATCGGGCAGCGGCTGCTCGCCCAGGCGACGGAAGAACAGCGTGTAGTCCACGCCGCCGCTCTGCATGCGTTGCAGCAACTGCTCGACCAGCGCCAGGTCGTTGTCCTCGGCGGTGGTCAGCCCCAGACGGCGGCGCATCAGGTCGAGGTAGTGCGCCTGGTACAGCGGCAGGAATAGCTCCAGCGTGGCCTTGAGCGCCTCGACGTCGATCACTGTGGTCAGCGCCTGGGCTAGCGCGCTGAGGTTCCAGTGGGCGATGGGCACTTGGTTGGCATAGCTGTAGCGGCCACGGTCGTCGGAGTGGTTGCAGATGAAATTGGCGTCGAAATCGTCAAGAAACGCATAGGGGCCAAAATCGAAGGTGATGCCCAGGATCGACATGTTGTCGGTGTTCATTACCCCATGGCAGAAGCCATAGGCCTGCCAGAGGGCGATCAGCTCGGCGTTGCGTTCGACGATGCTGCGGAACATCGCCAGATAGGGCTGCTCGGCGCTGACGCACTCGGGGTAGTGTTGCTGTAGCACGTGGTCGATCAGCACACGCTGCTGCTCGGGCTGGCGGGTGTAGTAGAAGTATTCGAAATGCCCGAAGCGCACGTGGCTCTGCGCCAGGCGCAGCAGCATGGCCGCGCTTTCCTGGGTTTCACGCCACACCGGGGTGCTCGAACCGATCACGCACAGCGCACGGCTGCTGGGGATGCCCAGCGCGTGCAGCGCTTCGCTGCCCAGAAACTCGCGGATCGACGAGCGCAGCACGGCGCGGCCGTCGCCCATGCGCGAATACGGCGTCTGGCCGGCGCCCTTGAGGTGCAGGTCCCAGTGCTCGCCGGCATCGTTGAGCACCTCGCCCAGCAGCAGGCCGCGGCCATCGCCCAAGCGTGGGTTGTACGAGCCGAACTGATGGCCGGAATAGATCATGGCTCGTGGTTCGGCTTCAGCCCACAGCTTGTGGCCGCTGAACAGTTCGGCGAAGACCGGCAGTTCGGCCTCGGCCGGGTCGAGGTCGAGCAGGGCCATGGCTGCGGTGCTGGCAACCACCAGGCGTGGGTCGGCGATGGGGTCTGGCAGGACTTCGGTCGAGTACGTATCGCCGAGGGCGGCGAAGCGGTTGTCGAAGGTGAGGTGGTCGAGGGACTTCACTGGCCTGCTCCGCAGTTGGGCTGATCGCGGGGCTTGCCCCGCGATGCGGTGATGAATGCTGGGCATCATTCTCGGGCTCATGCCCGCTGGCGTCCACTCACACCGGTGGCAGGCTATCGGGTTTGTGCTCCAGCGCTATTTGCTGCTGCTTGCCGTTCTTTGTGTCCATCAGGAACACCTCCACCTGGCGTACCGAAATCTTGATGCCGTGGGCCTTGAACTCGCGGTTGATGTAGCGGTTGAGCTCATCCAGGGTCGGGTTGCGGTCGCCCAGGTCACGCACGTGCATACGCAGTTCGTGGTCCAGCGAGCTTTCGCCAAAATTGAGGAAGTACACGATCGGCTCTGGGTCCTTGAGTACCCGCGGGTTCTCGTGGGCGCCCTTGAGCAGCAGGTCGCGTACCAGGTCCAGGTCCGAGCCGTAGTCGATGCCAAGCTTGAGCGTCACCCGGGTGACCGTGTCGGTCAGCGACCAGTTGATCAACTGCCCGGTGATGAAGGTCTTGTTGGGGACGATGATGTCCTTGCGGTCGAAGTCGGTAATGGTGGTTGCACGAATGCGAATACGGCTGACGGTGCCCGACAGGTTGCCGATGGTGATGGTGTCGCCGATGCGCACCGGGCGCTCGAACAGGATCATGATGCCGGAGATGAAGTTGGCGAAGATCTCCTGCATACCAAAACCAAGCCCCAGCGACAGCGCCGCCACCAGCCATTGCAGCTTGTCCCAGCTCACCCCGAGGGTGGCCAGGGTGCTGACGATGCCGACCCCGGCAATCACGTAGGAGAGCAAGGTGGTAATGGCGTAGGCGCTGCCCTGGGCGAGGTTCAGCCGCGACAGCACCAGCACTTCCAGCAGGCCAGGCAGGTTGCGCGCCAGGGCCACGGCGATACCGCCGATGACCAGCGCCCCGAGCAGGTCGCCGAGGCTGATCGGCACCATGCTGGCGGCAGCGCCAGTACCGCTTGAATATTCGTAGAGGGTGATGTTGTTCAGGTACGAGAACACCGAAATCAGGTCGGCCCAGACCCAGTACAGCCCGCCAATGAAGCCGCCGAGCAAGGCCAGGCGGATCAGGCGCAGCGACTGCTGGTTGACCTGTTCGATATCCAGCGTCGGTTCTTCGACCAGCACTTCGCCATCGAGCCCTTCCTTGGCCGCCTGGCGCTTGCTCAGGGCGCGCTGGTAGGCCAGGCGCCGTGCGGCCACCGACAGGCCGCGCACGAACGCCGCCTCGATGACCAGCCAGAACAGCAGCAGGTACAGGGTGTAGATCAGCCGGTCGGTGAGCTTGAGCGCGGTGTAGTAATAGCCAAAGCATACGGCGACGAACAGCGCGATCGGCAGCGCGGTAAACGCCACCCCGACGGCCTTGCGGAACAGCGAGGTGTTGCGGTGCGCGGGGCTGCTCAACAGCAGGCGGCTGAGCAACCAGGCCATCAGCGCATAGCAGGTCAGCACCACGCCGATACCCAGCACGTCGTCGGCCAGCGCCGAGGGCTGATGCTCGGCCACCGCCACCACGCCGACCAGTGCCAGCACCACGGTGCCCAGCCGGCGGATCCAGCCGCGCAGGAACTCGACCTGCGGCTTGTGCCAGCGGAAGTGGATCTCGGCAACACCACCGGGGGCCAGGATGCGGTAGGCGGTGTAGAACACCAGCCACGCCTGGGCCAGTTGCCACAGTGCCGCGCCGAGGTTGGCGTTCTGCCCGCGGGCGTCGATCTGCAGGGCGTAACTGCCCAGCGTCAGCGCCAGCGCCAAGGGCATGGCCAGCAGAATATTGATGAGGATCGCCTGCGGCGTGTGCCACTGGCTGTCGCGCTTGAAGTGGCCGATGTCCTGGTGAACCTTGCCCAGGCGCCGGTACAGCGCCTTGCGCCGCCACAGCAGTGCGCCGATCACCAGCAGCAGCGGCGAGAACAGCAGCGGCTGCTGCACCAGCCCGTCGGCCAGCTCCGACACCCCGGAGCCCCACGGCAGGTTGGCCATCTGGTAGCTCAGGCGGTCTGGCACTTCGCGCAGCCACTGCCAATCCAGCGGCTTGTTGCTGGGGATCCAGAACATCTGCTCTTCAAGGGTGGTGCGCAGGCCTTGCGCGGTACCCAGCAGCTGCTTCTGGTTGAGTTGCAAGGTGATGCTTTCGTTGAGCAGCGCCGACAGTTCGCGGTTCAGGCGTTCGAGCAGGTCGGCGCGGGAAATCGCCACCTCCAGCAAGGCCTTGCGCAGCGCCGGGGTGACGTCTTCCTCGGGCTGGTTGAGCAGCAGCTTGTCGACGTAGTTGGACGGGCTGCTCATCTGTTCGCGTTGCTGGTTGATCTCGAATTGGTACAGGCGGATATCGGCAATCTGGTCGGCGAGGTCGCGGTCCAGTTTCAGGTGCGGCAAGGCCTGCTTCTGCTTGTAGAGGATCTTCGACAGCAGCAGGCTGCCCTTGAGCACGCTGATCTGCTCATCCAGCGCCTGGTCGGCCTGGGTCAGGCTGTCCAGTTGCTGCTTGGCGCGCAGGTTCTGCTGGGTGACTTCGTTGAGGCGGTCGGTACTGCGCAGCAGGTAGTCGGACAGTTGCAGGTTGGCGGCGCTTTCGGTAGCCAAAAGGTTGCTGCCGCCGGCTTTCTGCGCTTCCAGCGACTGCTGGGTGACGGTCTGTTGCGACTGCGCCAGGCGCTTCTGGTTGATCAGCGTCTGCAGGTCCTGGATTTCCTGCTCAAGGCGCGCGGCGCGCTCGATCAGCAGGTCATGGCGGGCATTGCCCAGGTCTTGCAGCAGGCTGTTGCCGGCCAGCTCCTGGCGGCGCAGCAGGGTTACGGCGTTGAGGCTGCCAAGCTCGGCATTGAGCTGGTTGCGCATGTCGGCGCTCAGCGCCTTGCCGTTGTCCTTGCCGCTCTTGAGGCTGTTGTTGATCTGCTGCGAGCGGGTCTGGTTGCTGCTGATCTCGGCCTGGGCACGTTCCGGGCGGGTCTGCGAGTTGATGATCAGGCTGTTGGCTTCGGACAGCGCCTTTTGCAGGTCGCCCTGCAGCGTGCTGCGCTCGCTGAGCATCTGTTCAAGCTGCGGCACATTGAGGTTGGCGTAGCGCTGGGCTACGGGCACGGCGGCGGTGCCCTTGAGCTTGATCAGCTCGCGCTGGCTGTCGCGGATTTCCTGCGGGGCACTGGCCAGTTGCTGCTTGAGGTCAGCGAGCTTTTTTTCGGTGTCCTGCTTGCTGGCCAGTAGTGCCAGGGTTTGCTCCAGCACCTGCTGCACGGCTTTCTGCTCGGCTTCCGGGAGTTTGCGCTCGCCGATCTTGTCGAGGCTGTTCTGGGTGCCAGGAATGGTGAGGGCTTCGGCTGCGGTAGCAGCCAGCGACAGGGTCAGGCACAGCCCGAACAGGGCTGTGCGGCAGTACGCACGCAGGGACATAGGCAGAGTTCTTGTGCTTCGAGGCAATTCGCAGTTTAGAGGAACAACCCAGGGCTTGGCCGGGTTCCTTCGGGGAATCTGACGCCGACTTTCTGGATCTTGTTCCCGTCCATGACCGCAACGGTCCAGATGGTGCCGTGCCATTCGATCTGGTCGCCTACTACTGGAGCGCCTCCGACCTTTTGTCGGATGAACTGCGCCAGCGGCATTTTTGCGTCCAGGCCGTCGAGTTTCAGGCCATACAGTGCAGCGACCGCACCCAGTTCGGCATCGCCTTCGAGCACGAAGTCGCCGAAGAAACGCAGGTCGAGGCCGCGTTGCGGTGCCTGGCTGAACAGCTTGCCCAATGCCGGCAGGTTATGTTCGTGGCCAATCACGCAGAGCATGTCGTCGATTTCCAGCACCGTACTACCCGAAGGGTGCAGCAGCTGCTCGCCACGGAACAGCGCGGCGATGCGCGTGCCCTCGGGCATTTTCAGCTCGCGCAGGGCGGCGCCGATGCACCACTTTTCGGCGCCCAGGCGGTAGACGAACATTTCCCACTCGCTGGTGATGTGCACCTCCAGCGCCGAGCGCGAAATGGGCGCAGGGTCCGGCGGTACCGTCACTTTCAGCAGCTTGGCCATCCACGGCAGGCTGGTGCCTTGCACCAACAGCGACACCAGTACGATGAAGAACGCCAGGTTGAAGAACAACTGTGCATCCGGCAGGCCCGCCATCAGTGGGAACACTGCCAGAATGATCGGCACCGCGCCGCGCAGGCCGACCCAGCTGATAAAACCTTTTTCGCGGCCATGGAACGCCTTGAATGGTAGCAGTGCGGCAACCACCGACAGTGGCCGCGCCACCAGGATCATCCACAGCGCCAGGCCCAGCGCCGGCAGCGCAATCGGCAGCAGGTCGTGGGGCGTGACCAGCAGGCCGAGCACCAGGAACATGCCGATCTGCGCAAGCCAGGCCATGCCATCGAGCATGTGCAGGATGCCGTGGCGGCTGCGGATCGGCCGGTTGCCCAGCACCAGGCCGCATAGGTAAACGGCCAGGAAGCCGCTGCCGTGCAGGGCGTTGGTCAGCGAGAACACCACCAGGCCACCGGCGACCACCAGGATCGGGTACAGGCCCCCTGCCAGGTTGATGCGGTTGACCAGTTGCAGCATCAGCCAGCCGCCGCCCAGGCCCAGCAAGCCGCCGATGCCGAACTCGCGCAGCAGATGGGTGAGCAGGCTCCAGTGCAGGCCGGTCTGGCCGCTGGCGATCATGTCGATCAGGGTCACGGTGAGGAACACCGCCATCGGGTCGTTGCTGCCGGACTCGATTTCAAGCGTGGCGGTGACCCGTTCGTTCAGGCCTTTGCCGCCCAGCAGCGAGAACACCGCCGCGGCATCGGTGGAGCCGACGATGGCGCCGATCAGCAAGCCCTGGATCAGGCTCAAGTCGAACAGCCAGGCGGCGACCATACCGGTCAGCCCGGTGGTAATGAGCACGCCGACGGTCGCCAGCGACAGCGCCGGCCACAGCGCTACGCGAAAGCTCGCTACCCGTGTGCGCAGGCCGCCATCGAGCAGGATCACGGCCAGCGCCAGGTTGCCCACCAGGTAGGCGGTCGGGTAGTTGTTGAAGATGATGCCGCCACCGTCCACGCCGGCGACCATGCCGACGGCGAGGATGATGACCAGAATTGGGATGCCCAGGCGCGATGACAGCGAGCTGACCAGAATACTTGCCCCGACCAGCAATGCGCCGATCAGGAACAGGCTGTTGATGGTGCTCGCATCCAAAGGCAGGTACTCCGGGGACAGCAGAAGAAGAGGACTTGATAGCGTTGAGCTAGCAGGTCGCGTGCCAACCGATTCTAACCTGATGAATTAGCAGGGTGTAAAGCGTTTCTGCATATGAAAAAAGGCACCTCGAGAGGTGCCTTTTTACGCGGACGGTGTAGGAGCGGCCTTGTGTCGCGATGAGCTGCGAAGCGGCCCCAGGATTTGCGCATCATGCAGAATCGCCGGGGCTGCTTCGCAGCCCTTTCGCGACACAAGGCCGCTCCTACACACCCGAGGTCGCGTGGTACCCAGGCATCACCAGGCCCAATCAGCCCTGCTGCACTTCCCGCATCGGCTTGCCTTTGACCGGCGCGCCGTTGGCGACGTAGTAGTCAGCAGTGCTGCGCGGCAGTGGCTTGCGGTTGCGGATCTTGTCCGAGATTTTCTCGGCGATCATGATCGTGGTGGCATTCAGGTTGCCAGTGATGATGATCGGCATGATCGAGGCATCGACCACGCGCAGGCCCTGCATGCCATGCACACGGCCTTCGCCGTCTACCACTGCCATGTCGTCGGTGCCCATCTTGCACGAGCAGGACGGGTGGAAGGCGGTTTCGGCGTGCTCACGGATGAACTGGTCCAACTGCTCATCGGTCTGCACGTGGGCGCCCGGGCTGATTTCGCGGCCACGGTAAGGGTCCAGCGCCGGCTGAGCCATGATTTCGCGGGTCAGGCGGATGCCGTCCCGGAATTCCTGCCAGTCCTGCTCGGTGGCCATGTAGTTGAACAAGATGCTCGGGTGCTGGCGCGGGTCTTTGGACTTGACCTGGATGCGTCCACGGCTTGGCGAACGCATCGAACCCATGTGCGCCTGGAAACCGTGCTCTTTCACACCGTTGGAGCCGTTGTAGTTAATCGCCACTGGCAGGAAGTGGTACTGGATGTTCGGCCACTCGAATTCAGGGCGGGTGCGGATGAAACCACCGGCCTCGAACTGGTTGCTGGCGCCGATACCGGTGCCTTTGAACAGCCACTCGGCACCAATGGCCGGCTGGTTCCACCACAGCAGCGATGGGTACAGCGATACCGGCTGGGTGCAGGCGTATTGCAGGTACAGCTCAAGGTGGTCCTGCAGGTTCTCGCCGACGCCTGGCAGGTCGTGGACCACCGGGATATCGAGGCTTTCGAGCAGGGCACGCGGGCCGACGCCGGAGCGTTGCAGCAGTTGCGGCGAAGCGATGGCGCCGGAGCTGACGATCACTTCCTTGCGCGCACGGGCCTCGACGCGTTCTTCGCTGTCGCCCACCAGGTAGGTCACGCCGACGGCGCGCTTGCCTTCAAACAGCACGCGGTCGCTCAGGGCGTGGGTTACGATGGTCAGGTTCGGGCGCTTCTTGGCTTGGTCCAGGTAGCCGCGAGCGGTGCTGGAACGGCGGCCTTCCTTGGTAACCGAACGGTCCATCGGGCCGAAGCCTTCCTGCTGGTAGCCGTTGAGGTCTTCGGTGCGCGGGTAACCGGCTTGCACGCCGGCTTCGACCATGGCGTGGAACAGCGGGTTGTTGCCAGCCTTGGGCGTGGCCACGCTGACCGGGCCGTCGCCGCCGTGGTAGTCGTTGGGGCCGATGTCGCGGGTTTCGGCTTTGCGGAAGTACGGCAGGCAGTCGAGATAGGCCCAGTCTTCCAGGCCTGGCAGTTTGGCCCAGCCGTCGAAGTCCAGGGCGTTACCACGGATGTAGCACATGCCGTTGATCAGCGACGAGCCGCCCAGGCCCTTGCCGCGACCACACTCCATGCGGCGGCCGTTCATGTGCGGCTCGGGGTCGGTCTCGTAGGCCCAGTTGTAGCGGCGGCCCTGCAGTGGGAAGGCCAGGGCGGCTGGCATCTGGGTACGGAAGTCGAAGCGGTAGTCGGGGCCACCGGCTTCGAGCAGCAGCACGCTGACGTTGGCGTCTTCGGTCAGGCGGGTGGCCAGGGTGTTACCGGCCGAGCCGGCACCAACGATGATGTAGTCGTATTCCATGGGGCTTGCTCCGGAAGCAGCGGTGAGCCTTTAGCGACAAGCTGCAAGTAGAGGCAGTTGTGCAAAGCTCACGGATGGATTAGGCCTGCAAGGGCCGGTGGCAGAACGCGACCGGCACTTTCTTGCAGCTTGAAACTTGGCGCTTGCAGCTCTGGGTCTTAGAAGACCGAGGCGTAGTCGCCCAGTTCGACCTGGACCGACTTGATGCGGGTGTACTGCGCCAGCGAGCTGATGCCGTTTTCGCGGCCCACGCCCGACTGCTTGTAGCCACCCACCGGCATTTCGGCCGGCGACTCGCCCCAGGCGTTGATCCAGCAGATACCGGCTTCAAGCTTGTGGATGATGCGGTGGGCGCGGCTGATGTCATTGGTGCAGACGCCGGCGGCCAGGCCGTACTCGGTGTCGTTGGCGCGGCGGATGACTTCTTCCTCGGTCTCGTAGCTGAGGATGCTCATCACTGGGCCGAAGATCTCTTCCTTGACGATGGTCATGTCGTCAGTGCAGTCGGTGAACACGGTCGGGGCCACGAAGGCGCCCTTGGCGAAGTCGCCGTCCAGCAGACGCTCACCGCCACACAGCACACGGGCGCCTTGCTCTTTGCCCTTGGCGATGTACGACAGCACGCTTTCCATGTGGGCAAAGCTGACCAGTGGGCCGAAGTTGGTGTTTTCGTCTTCTGGGTTGCCGACGCGGATACGGGCAACGCGCTCGGCGATCTTGGCTTCGAACTCAGCCTTCAGCGAAGCCGGCACGAACACGCGGGTGCCGTTGGTGCAGACCTGACCGGAGCTGTAGAAGTTGGCCATCATGGCGATGTCGGCGGCCTTGTCCAGGTCGGCGTCGGCGCAGATGATCAGCGGCGACTTGCCGCCCAGTTCCATGGTGACTTCCTTGAGCGAGGAGCTCGAAGCGCTGGCCATGACTTTCTTGCCGGTGGTGGTGCCGCCGGTGAACGACACCTTCTCGATGCGTGGGTGCTCGGTCAGCCAGGTGCCGACTTCACGGCCGCTGCCGGTCAGTACGTTGAACACGCCATTGGGCAGGCCCGCTTCGGTGTAGATCTCGGCAAGCTTGAGGGTGGTCAGCGAGGTGACTTCCGAAGGCTTGAAGATCATCGCGTTGCCGGCTGCCAGGGCTGGGGCCGATTTCCACAGGGCGATCTGGATCGGGTAGTTCCACGCGCCGATACCGGCGGTCACGCCCAGCGGCTCGCGGCGGGTGTAGACGAAGGACGATTCGCGCAGCGGGATCTGCTCGCCTTCGATGGCCGGGACCAGGCCTGCGTAGTACTCCAGCACGTCGGCGCCGGTGACGATGTCGACATAACGGGTTTCGGAGTACGACTTGCCGGTGTCCAGGGTTTCCAGTTGGGCCAGCTCATCGTTGCGCTCGCGCAGGATGTCTACAGCACGGCGCAGGATGCGCGAGCGCTGCATGGCGGTCATGGCAGCCCAGACTTTCTGGCCGCGCTCGGCGCTTTCGACGGCTTTCTCGACGTCAGCCTCGGTTGCGCGCTGCACATGGGCGAGGACTTCGCCGGTGGCCGGGTTGATGGCTTCGAATGTGGCAGTGCTGCCAGCGTCGACGTAAGCGCCATCAATGTAGAGTTTTTGCGTTCCGAAACGGGCCATAGTGTCCTCGCAAGTGCAGTGTGTGGTTTGGCTGCCGCGTCACGCCCCTGCCGTTTGGCCAGTGGCTGCGCGCGGTTGATCAGAGGCCTGGTGGTTAGTGCCCAGGGTCTGCTGTTTAGCCAGTTGTAGATCCATGTATTCGTTGGCAATTCGTATGGCTTGGGCGGTGTCGAAGGCATCTCCGGACAACGCGCCGCGCAGCCACAGGCCGTCGATCAACGCTGCCAGGCCGCGGGCTGCCTTGCGTGCATGGTAAAGCGGCAAGACGCGGCGGAACTGGCAACACAGGTTGGAGTACAAACGGTGGTCGTTGATCCGTTGCAACCTGTGCAAAGACGGCTGGTGCATGCTGGAGGCCCAGAAGGCCAGCCAGGTTTTCATTGCCGGGCCATTGACCTGGCTGGCATCGAAGTTGCCCTCGATGATGACCTGCAGGTGGGCTCGCGGGCTGTCATCGGTCAGGGCCTGACGGCGCGCGCTCACACCTTCGTTGAGCATGTTCATGATGTAGCGCATCGTCGCTGCGATCAGGCCGTTCTTGTCCTGAAAGTAGTGACTGATGATGCCGTTCGACACGCCGGCCAAACGGGCAATCAGCGCAATGCTGGCGTCACCCAGCCCCACCTGATCGACCGCCAACAGCGTCGCTTCGATCAATTGCTGGCGGCGGATGGGTTGCATACCGACCTTGGGCATTCTTGCGTTCTCCTCAGGCCTGGCGAGCGGACGACCGGCGTCTGACTCGGCGAGGACCAGTCTATTTTGTTTTGATTGAACGTTCAATCAATAAAGAATAAGCTCTGCGACAATTTGTGCCATTGACAGTTTTTCAGGCGGTCAAAAAAGCACGGATTGGCACCCCAGGAAATCGCGTAACCCCCGGAATACAAGGCGTTGACGGGCACGGGCGATGCAAGTTACAGATTCTGCCGAGCGGTCACTGACCTGCGCGGACGGCCCTAGGAGCGGGCCAGGCGCTGTGGCGAATGCGCGCACCTTGGTTACCAAGTGCACGCCAGCCGCGGCCCACCGATCTGTTTTTTGCACCGTTTCAATTCGGGTACACGGTTTCCAGGGGGCTTTTATAACACCTGACGCAGTAGGGCTATTGCACCAATTGCGCGGGAAATGACTGATTAGCCTCCACTGCCGCACTGCCCGGAGCATTCGTGCAATGAGTTCTGCCTCCCTTACCAAACCCCCCGCCGAGAGGGTTCGGGTCAACCGCGTGGTGTTCTACACCTCCGCGCTGATGATCCTTGTTCTGACTGCCTTACTGATTGCTGTCCCCGAAGCTGCTGGCGAAGTGCTTGGCGTTGCCCAGAAATGGCTGACGCGCACCTTCGGCTGGTACTACATGCTGGTGATCGGCAGCTACCTGGTATTTGTCATCTACCTGGCCTTCTCCGACTTCGGCAAGCTCAAGCTGGGCGGCAAGGACGATACGCCGGACTTCAGCTACGGCGCCTGGGCCGGCATGCTGTTTTCGTCCGGTATCGGTATTTCGTTGCTGTACTTCGGCGCCTCCGAACCGCTGGACCACTATTTCAACCCGCCTGAAGGTACGCCGGCCAGCCTCGAGGCTGCGCGCCAGGGCTTGCAGCTGACTTTCCTGCACTGGGGCCTGCACGGCTGGGCGATCTACGCCTTGGTCGGCCTGGCCGTTGGCTACTTCGCCTATCGCCACAACCAGCCGCTGGCACTGCGCTCGGCGTTGTACCCGCTGGTGGGCGAGCGTTGGGTCAAGGGCGCTGCCGGCAACGCGGTCGACGTGTTCGGCATGTTCGTCACCTTGCTGGGCCTGGTGACCAACCTCGGTATCGGCTCGATGCAGGTGGCCTCGGGGCTTGAGTACCTGTTCGGCATGGACCACAGCAAGACCAACCTGCTGGTGGTGATTCTGGTCATGGCAGGTGTTGCCACCGTGGCTGCGGTGTCGGGTGTGGAGAACGGTATTCGCCGCCTGTCCAACCTGAATATCGTGCTGTTCAGCGGCCTGCTGATCTTCGTGCTGCTGGCCGGCAATACCCTGTACTTGTTCAATGGCTTCGTGCAGAACATTGGTGATTACCTCAACGGCTTTGTGCTGAAGACCTTCGACCTGTACGTGTACGAAGGCGCAGGCGACAAGTCCGAGCGCTGGCTGGGCCTGTGGACCGTGTTCTACTGGGCCTGGTGGATTTCCTGGGGCCCGTTCGTCGGCATGTTCATCGCCCGTATTTCCAAGGGTCGCACCGTGCGCCAACTGGTCAGCGGCGTGCTGTTGATCCCGCTGGGCTTCACCTTGGCCTGGCTGTCGATCTTCGGTAACACCGCGCTGGACCTGGTGATGAACCACGGCGCCGTGGAGCTGGGCAAGACCGCGCTGGAACAGCCCTCGATGTCCATCTACCAACTGCTGGAATACTTCCCGGCTGCCAAGATCGTCATTGGCCTGGCAGTGTTCGTCGGCTTCGTGCTGTTCCTGACGCCTGCCGACTCGGGTGCGGTAATGATGGCCAACCTTTCTTGCAAAGGTGGGCAGGTCGACGAAGATGCCCCGCACTGGATGGTGGTGTTCTGGTCGGTCATCATCACCTTGGTGACCATCGGTTTGCTGTTTGCCGGCAACTTCGAAGCCATGCAGACCATGGTGGTGCTGGCGGGGCTGCCGTTCTCGGTGGTGCTGGTACTGTTCATGTTCGGCCTGATGAAGGCGATGAAGCAGGACGCGGCCGCAGAGAGCGAGCGCGCCGAGCTTGCCGCCCGTGGCCGCCGCGGCTTCAGCGAGCGCCTTGGCCAGATGGACCTGGAACCGACCCAGGCGGTGGTGCAGCGCTTCATGGACAAGCAAGTCAGCCCGGCCCTCAAGGAGGCCGCCGAGCAATTGGCTACGCTGGGCTTCGAGGTGGAAACCCGGATTGGCCAGTCGCGCAACATGATGGGCCTGCGGGTGATGATGGAGGAGGGCAACCCCTTCGTTTATGAAGCAAGCCTGGATGGCTACCTGGCGGCGCCGAGCGAGGCCCCGGTCGAGGGCGAGCCGCAAGTGCGCCAGCGCTTTTACCGCGCCGAGGTGTACCTGCATGACGGCAGCCAGGAATACGACCTGATGGGCTTCACTCGCGAACAGATCGTGCGCGATGTGCTGGATCAGTTCGAAAGCCACCGCCAGTTGCTGGGGCGCGTGTACAGCTGACCTTCTCTCGCTTCGACATACAAGGCCCGGCCCGAACAGGATCGGGCCTTGTGCGTTGTGGCGGGCATTCCCTTATGTACCGCAGCCACGGCGCGGGTGGTTTCTAGCATTGCGGCTTCTTTTTCGAGGAGTTCCCAAGATGCCCGACATCACCCCAATGCCTGCAGGTTCGCTCAAACAGGCAATCAGCGCCCAATTTGCCAGCCGCCCAACGTTACGCCAGGTGCTGAGCACGGCAGCGCTCGCGACCTTGACCAAAGCCTATCCCGCCTTGGCCAGTGAGTTACCCGAGATCGATTCAGCCGATGTGTTTACCGTCACCCAGGCTGCGGGCGAAGACCATGTCGAGCTGGTCGCAATAGTCGATAAGCTGCTTGAAGCCTTTGTCCGGGGCGAGCCGCTGGCGTTCGACCAGAACCACCGGCTGAGCATGCAGCCGCCATCAGGTGCCGTGACCGACATTGTCGATGACAGCCCGCTGCAAACGCTGAACATTGATTTGAGCACGCTCAATGGCGCCTTCGATGAGTGCCTTGCAGGGCTGGTACAGGTATTCCAGCAGGCCCAGACCGACTACTGGAATGCGCTGGACGTGACGTCGCCGGATAGCAATGGCGTGAGCCGGCATCGCTGGATGAGCCAGGTGCTGAAAATGGCGTTGGCGGGGAGCCAAAGCCTGGCGGCCCTGGACGACGATGAACGGAGCTTGGTGTATGAGCTGCTGCAGGGGGTGGCGCAGGGCCCGACGCTGTACGCGCTTGAGGTGCGCCTGCAGGATAGCGCTGCAACGCTTAGTCAATTGCGCGCTGACTTGTTGTTGGTGGCCGAGCGGGAAACGCGCAGCGTCGTCCTCTGGTGCCGGGTTGATGGCCATGTCAGCGCATTTTCCTCCCTTGAAGCCTTTGCTGCGCAACTGCGTGACGAACTGGCGGCGCAGTACCGTTTCGATAGCCTGAGCTGGAACCGCTACCCGCTTGAAGGCGATACATTCCTGCGCCAGTCGGGCCTGTTGCTCAACAGCATGCTGGGCGAATTCAAACGCTTGCGTCTGGCCTCGATCGCAACCGTTGCGCAGCTTGAGACGGTTTTCGCCGCGTTGAGCGACCCGGCGTACTACTTCCCCGATACCGACTATTTTCAGCAGCACGGCGCGGGGCCCCAGTTGCCGGACTGGCTTGCCCAGGCAAGCCGCGAAGACCGCTTCGAATACCATGCCGCCCTGCTCGACCTGGCGGTGGCGCAAGCGAAGGCCGGCGGCCACACCGCGCTGGACGACATCGAAGACCTGCATACATACGCCGCTCGGCGTCTGCGCGAACAATTGCTTGCCGACTACCCGACGGAGGCCAACTATTTTCCCGATGACCTGCTGCTAAGCGTATCGGTGCCCGACGGGCTGGCTGACAAGGAGTTGCCGGTCACCTTGAAGGCGCTCGGCCAGATGACCCTGACTGCGCTTGCCATTGGGCATCTGGATGCGCTGCAGGGCGGAGTGGTGACGAGCATCACCCACCGCGACAATCAGTTGATCATGCCGTGGATGAACCCGCTGTACGTCACACAGCTGATCGGCACGGTCGATATCGGCGCGAGTTACCCGGCCTACCTGCTGGAGAAACTGGATGACCCGTTACAACAGGGCCAGCGCATCGAGCGTTTTGCCAGCCAATGGCGGCTGCGCCTGCTGTTCGATGCCTTGCGCGCAAAGATCGAGAGGCGCTTGAGCGATGATGCCTGGCAGGCACTGGCCGAGTTCTGCCGTAGCCAGCGTGACCTGAAAAGCAATATCGACGTGGCGCCGTTGGCGTTCAAGTGCGAGCCTTCTGCAGAATCGCCGGACTCGGCCACCTGCATGTTTGTGCTATCCCTCAAAGATCCAAGCACGGTGCTGCTGTACCGGCCACTGTACGAAGGCGAGGCGTTGCTGCAGTACACCGATCAGCGGGCGCTGATGGCTGCCCTGAGCCAGACGGGGGCGTTGCAGGACAGCGTGTTGGAGTGGCTGCCCGCTACGGCGTATCGGGTCTATGCCAATGGTGGTTTTATCGAACCGCACCTGCGCCGGGTGATCTTCGACACCTCGATCTGGCCTGCGCCGGTCGAACCGGTGGCACTGTGGTTGCGTCCATGGCTGGCAGACATCGACAGCCAGATGTTCAAAAGCCGGCGCGCGGCGATGCTGGAACTGGCCGAGCGGCAAACCGTGTCCAATGCCGAGCATCGCTGGGGAGTGGTCAAGCAAGGTGCATGGCTGCTGTTCAACCTGGTCGCCCCGGCCCTGCCTGGGCCTGCCATGACGCTGGTGTGGGCGGCTATCGGCATTGCCAGCGTGCTCGCTGATGTCGGCACCTTGCAACACGCCAGCGACAAAGCAGTGCGCGCGCAGGCGGCTGTGGATGTGCTCAGCAACCTGGCCATGGTCTTGGTACATGGGCGCTTGGAGCAGGCGCCCGTTGAACCACAGCCGGCCAGCGCAGAGCCCTTCAGTTTCCGCTTCCCGGAACCGCGCTGGGGGGGCAATAGCATCCCGTTGCCGGTGACCAGCGGAGCAGTCCACTCGCCCGTTGCACTTGAGGAGCGCCCGTCGCTGCTGACCCTGAACAGCGGATGGGGGCCTACGCCCGATGCACTGGCCCAGGCCCTGCGACCGTTGGCCACGCAGGTTGACCTGGCAGAGGCGACCTACGCGAACGGCTTGTACCTGAAGGATGAGCGCTGGTATGTGGAACTGCATGGCCTGCGCTTGCAGGTTACGCATGAAGGGGATCAGCGGCGCATCGTCGGGCCTGGCGGTGAGCCTGGCCCTTATCTGTTCGACGACGGCGGCTGGCGGGTCAGAACCAGCGGTTTTGCCTGGGGTGGCGGGCCCAAGGCAGGCCGCAAACCTTCGCAAGCCAAGTTCGATCGCATGCTCGCGCAGTTCAACGAACAGACAGCGGCCAATACGGAAGTGGAGGACCGCTGCAATGCGGCGTCCCTCGAAGAACATCGCCTGGTCATCGAGCTGAATGTATTAACGGCAGCCAGTGACAAGGCCCGTGACAATGCCGAGCAACTCCTGACTGTCGAGCAGGTAGACCGCCTGGTCGAGGGCTACGCGCGCAAGATCGAAGCGAAAACTGCCGAGCGCTTGGCTGCCACCCATCGCTACCTTGAACTTCTTGAAACGCTTATGCAGCACGACATGGATTTTGCCGAACGCTGCACGGTAATGCTCGACATGCTGCGTTCGCGAGGCGTCAGTTCGCGTATCGGTACAAGCACCCTGGTAGAGTCGCGTGACGGCTTCTGGGAAGCGGTGGTGCGTAACGCCTGGCTCAGTTACACACGGTTGTTCCCGCTGATCGGCTACGAGAATGTGCGGGCCGCCGCCAGCGCGTTACGCGGGCGCATGGTGCAGGACGTTCAGGTCGAATACGCGACCTACCGAAGGGTGGTGAACTCCGCGTCGCAGATGCAGCAACGGCTGGTCGATATGAGCTTGCGGCTCGACCATTACATGCCCTTGCTGGCTGACGAGTGGGAGATATTCCCCGTAAGCAACTCGCAGGCCGAGCCTATCACCATCAAGGGGCTGAGGGACCAGCGGCAGATCTCCACCGTGGATTTCCAGTTCCAGCAACTGGTGTACCTGGCCGAGCTTGCTGTGCATGCTGATGCAGAGGACCCGGACCGAAGGATTGCGCTGTATCGCCGCTCCATGATCAACAAGTCCTTGCGCGCAGCGGCGTATAACCACGGGGATGTGTTGACATCCAACTTGCCTGCCGCGGACCGCCTGGAAGTGCTTCAAGCAACATGGGACGAATACAGTGCGGCGCTCATCAACAGCATCGACATCGCCCGTGAGGGCGGCTCGCGGATAGACGATGAGCTAGTGCAGCGCTATGTCGAATTGCTCAAGGTGTTGAAGCATTCGGCCGGGGGGCTGTTGGTTGAGGCCGCAACGGAGCTGGATTCAGGCGCACCTGCGCGGCGCAAACCGTACAAGGATAACGCTGATCAACGGTACGTGGCGCGCACCCAGGACGGCCAGCTGATGATAGGCGTCGAGGTCCAGTCAGCGTCGGGCCGACGCCTTGAAGTTCGCTCGCTCATGGACAGGAGCCTGCTGCATACCTTTGAGTGGCGTGATGGCAAGTGGCAGGAGCTGGTGGACGATGCCCCGCAGCAGGTGGCCCCGGAGTTCGCCCAGAGCACCGATGAACATGTGCGAGCGGCGGCGGTACTGGCGGACAACGCGGTGGTACAACTGCGCGCGGCCGAGTACGTCAAGGAGGATGTCGGGGCGGGCCAATTGCGCCAGTTGATCGACGGTCACGTCGCCAACCTGCAAGGTTGTGCAAACAAGCTGGTCGATGACAAAGGGCCGCTGGCCACGCTGGTGCGTCAGCGCCTGGCAGAATGGTCGCAGCAGCGCGAGGCGCTGCTGGCCGAGCTCTACAGCAAGACCCCCTATCCAGAAGCGGAGTCACTGCTGTTTCTGCACAAGGCTGGCCTGCTCAAGATCAAGTACGCACCGCCGCGTAAAGTACTGGCTGACAACTCGGCGATGGATGAGTACATCATCGAGCGCCTGAGCGTAGCGGGGGCGAGCAAGGGCAAGCCGATCTGGGTGGCTCATTTTCACTTTGCCGGGCAGGCCGATCCTGCCGATGCGTTCATCAACGGGCACTTGAAAACCTGGGCGCAGCGACGCTTTGGCGCCTCTGAAGCAAGGCTTTTGGCCAGCCGCGGTGAGCGCATTCATCGTGGTCGACTGAGCCTTGAGCAAGTGCGCGGTATCATCCCTTTAAATTAAGGCGATCTGGCGGTACTCCACCGGTTCAGGCGAGTACCGCCAGCATAGCGCAGTGTTCTGGGCCAGCAATATCTAGCGCCTGGCCGACCCTGTTCGCGCTTAGTGTCGAATCCCCCTCATCCAAGGTATTCGACATGCTTGATACAACTTCTACTTCCGACCTCAAAAATGCCCTCGCAGCGCAGTTCGCCTCACGTCCGACCCTGCGCGATGTGGCATCCACGCAGATTATCAGTGCACTGATCGAGCAGTACCCGCTGTTTGCCACCAAACAGCCGCAGATTACCTCTGCGGATGCCTTGCGTGTCATGCAACCCAACCAGGCGGATGCCTACGATGCAGTGGCGCTGGTGGACCTGCTACTTGATGCTCTGCGTAGCAACACACCCCTGGAGTTTCCCAGTGTTGGCGAGTTGCGCCCGTATCTGAGCCTGAATCCGCCGCACTATCTTTATGTTGACCCCGACCCCCAGGCTGGAACCGAGAGTGATCGGGTTTCGCTGGACGCCCTGAGTGCAGCGCTGAACGACGTACTGCTCCTGCTTCCCAGCTATTTTTGCCAGGCGCAGGCGGACTACTGGGCCGCAGACGGTGGCGAAGGTATAACGCGGGATATGTGGTTGCAGCAGGCACTGCGTCTGGAACTGTTGCGCAACCTGCCTTTGCAGGGGCTGGAGGAACCGGAACAACAGGCTGTGCGCGGCCTGATACGGGGCGGGAAATCCACCCCTAATGTTGCGGTGATCGAAGTTCACCTCAAACGCGACAGCACCGAGCAGATCATTCGCTTGCCTGACCTGTTGATCGAAGCACAGCTCGATGAGCGCTCTTTTATGCTCTGGTGTGCGCCTTCAAGCGTGGTCAGGGCGTTCGACGCCAGTCAAGCGTTCGGTCAGGCGCTGGCCGAGAGCCTGGCGCTGCACTACCGCTTCGAGGACATGACCTGGAACCGCTATGAGCTGGTCGGTGATCCGTTCGCCACGCAAGTCGCTCTGATGCTTGAGGCTTCACTGGCCGCCGTTGCTGACGTGCGGCTGGGCATGGTGCCGAGCACTGACGCTCTGGAGCAGGTGTACGCTGGTCTGAGTGACCCGGCCCGTTGGCTGTTCGAGGGCTATGCCGAGCCTCGCGGTGAGCAGCTTCAACTACCCCCGGGCCTGGTGAGGATGTCTGCGCAGACCAGCTTTGCCTACCGCTCGGGCCTGATAGAACTTGGCCTGGCCCAGGCCGATGCAGCAGCCAAGACCCCTTTGGACGATGTACTGGACCTGACCAGCTACACCCGCCAAAAACTGCGGGAACAGATGCTTGAGGACTTCCCGGACGATGCCAACTACTTTTCCGATGACCTGGAACTGACGCTCTCGATCGCCCGGGGTAACCCCGGAGGCGCCGGTGCTGGCGTGGGCGGCGGGACGGTGGAACATGTCACCGAGTCGTTGACCAAATTTGCCATCGGCAACCTCAGTTCCCTGGGCGGCGCCACTGTGACTGCGGTCAGCCACAAGCAGAACCAGTTGATCATGGACTGGATGAACCCTGCCTATGTACGAACGCTGGTCGAGACCGTCGATATCGGTGGCACTTATCCAGGGTATGTGGACCAAAAACTCAAGGAGGCTGCCGAGGAGCCAGGCCAGGTTACGCGTTTTGCCCAGCACTGGCGCACCTCGCTGCTGTTCAGCGCGTTATCCGCGCGGCTAGGCAATACCCTGAGCGAGAACGGGCTGCAAGCAATGATCGACTATTGCCGCGGCCACTTGGCGGCAGACGAACCTGCGGTGGCGCTCTTGCCGCTGGCGTTCAATCGAGCCGGCGCGGACGCAGTTGTGGACACCGTCACTGGCATGTACGTACTGTTTGCAGCCGAGGCTGAGACGGTTGTGCTCTATAGGCCGCTCTATGGGCAGGAGGCAATCAGCGAATTCGCATCGATCAAGGCGATGATGCAGGCCATTGGCGAGGCTTCGTCGCTGCAGGACAGCGTGCTCGACTGGCTGCCGGCCGGGGCGCGCCCATTCTACGCTGACGGCGGGTTTACCGACCCGCATGCAGTCGTCCCGGTGCTGGATATCATCGAGCCGCCCGAAGCTGTAGATCCGCCGACCGTCAATGTGCAGTACTGGTTGAGCGGCGTCGATCAGAAGCTCTACGAAGCCAACCGCAAAGTGCTGGTGGAGCTTGCCGATCGCCAGTCCGTCTCCAACGCCGAAAGCCGCTGGGCGCTGCTCGCCGAAGGAGCGTGGCTGCTGTTCAATGTGGTCACGTTAGAGCTCAGAGGCCCCGTGGCCACAGTTGCCTGGCTGGTGCAAGGCATACTGGCGCTGAAAAGCGACATCGAGGCGCTAGAGTCGGGTACTGAATTCGAGCGGTCCGCTGCGGCGGTTGACCTACTACTCAATGCCGGCATGGCACTGCTGCATGGTCATCTGCCAGCCCATGCGGTCCCGGACTACGGCGATATCGGCCGGCATGCGGCCTGCCTCGGGCCTTTGCAAGGTGAACCCGTGTTGCTTCCCGCAGTGCTGAATGTCAGCGAAGGCCAGCGTCATCAATCAGGGGTGCTGGCAGAGCAGCCAGGTTTGCAGGTTGATCTTAGCCATCGCGACAGTACCGCCTTCAAACCGTTGAGCGAAGCCCAGAGCAGTGGCCTGCAGGCATACCGTGCCGATATTTCGCTGGACGGTGTAGAGCCCATCAGCGAAGGCATCGGCAAGGGGCTGTACCTGGTTGGCGAGACCTATTACGTCAAATGGCATCTGCTGGTGTACCAGGTCAGCCTCACGGACGGTGTGGTACACATCGGCGACACCTCGATGGCCTTGACCAACCGCGACGGCAACTGGCGTGTCGATCGCAGGCTGCGCTTGCTCGGTGGCATGCCTAAAAGCCGGATCCAGAAGATGCGTGAAGAGAACGTAGCCAAAAAAGCCAACTTCATAAGCGAGGATGCCCGGCTTGCCGAGATACACGGCACATTACACGCCACGTTTGCACAGCACCGGCAAATGCTGGTGGATAAAGAAGCGGAGATCAAAACGCTTGAGGAAGTGCCGCAGCCTGACGCGGTTCAGCAAGACCAGCTCGCAACGCTCAAGGCGTTGCGTGCCCGAATGCGCGAAACCACGGTCACTGATCTGCGGGCGGTCATCAACCATGAGATCCATCACGACGCGATGTTGATAAGCCTCGCCGCCATGACCATCCCCGACCGGGCATTCGAGGGCGACGTAAAGCTTGTGCGCAGTACGCTGCGTCAGCAGTTGCTGGATAACTGCGAGTCGTATTACAACGAGATGGCCATCTCCATCAACCAGGCCGAGGTCCGCAGGCTTCGGGATGCTATGGCAGTACACCCGGAAAGCGATGCCGAGAAGGCCGAATACACGCACTTTCTGGAAGTGGTGGAGAAAGTCGCAGGCTGGGAAATCGACCTTATCGATTTTGCCCGAGAGTTCGACCGGCTGCTGATGGATACCCTGGCCGATGACCGGCTGACGTTTACCAACGAGAAAAACGAGCGTATCGGCAAGGACCAGCGACTGCGCAGGATTATCGAGACACGCAGCCTCAATGCGGTCGACTTGAGTTTAGCCGCGCTGGAAGACTTGGCTGAACTGAGCATCAACCGTTTGACCACCGAGGCCGATGAGGAATTACTGCAGCAGTACTCCAGCTACCTCTATGGCCAAAGCGTGCGCAGTGCTGGCGCCTCTCATGCAGATTTGGCCGGTAGCCCGTTTTCTGCCGAGGAACGTGTGCAAGTGCTGACCAGCGTGCTGGAAGGGTATGAAGAGGCCGCCAGTATGGCCGATTACCTTTCAAGTGTCGGTGATTCGGCGATCAACAAGCCTTGGCTGATCAAGTACAAGAAAGTGCTGAGTAACTTGCAGGAGGCCGCACGAGCCGAACTTGCGGCTGAACTCAAGGAGCTTGAGCTGGCCCTGCCACCGCCCAAGCGCACCCCGGTGTATAGGCCGCGCGGCGGTGTGCGCCGGGTGGTTCGCACCCACCGTGGCAGAAGCGTGGTCGCCGAAGAGACAGAGGTCGATGGCGCCGCAGTGGTGCAACAGCGTGACGCCCGTACCGAACTGCTGAACACCTTTATGCACGAGGGTGGTCAGTGGGTGGAGGACTCTGCGTCCTCGACAACTTCACCGCCGGTTTCGTCGCGCCAGCTTTCAGCTACCCGTCAAAACGCCCGTCGCCTGCTGGACCAGATACCCTCGGTCTACGCCTTGGCCAAGCGCTACGGCTCCAATGAGCCACTAGGGCTCACAACGGTGATCGAGCAACACTCTGACAAGCTGCGCGAGGTACTCGAAGCGCTACCGCGCACCCCTGAAGATGAAGCGCTGCGCACTGATGTGGAGACAGGGCTGTCGCAACTGGAGAGCAACCAGCGCGAACTGCTGAAAAGCTTGTATCTGACCTCGACCCACCCCACCGCAGCCGGCTTGAAGTTTCTGCACAAAGAAAAGGCGTTGGTGATCACCCGCGTGGGCAAGCGCAAGAAGCTCTCGGCCCGGGATTTCCTGGATGTCTACCGTATCGACCGCGCTGCAGAGCCCGGCCAGGCCAAACCGGTATCGCTGTGGGAAGCGCACTTCCATTACCCGGCCATGCAAACCCCCTCCCGCGATTTCAACCAGGGGCACCTGAAAACCTGGCTGCAGCGCGGCCTGGGTTGGGCCGACCAGATCCGCGCGGCGGCCGACGGCGATGTGCTGGAGATCTACCGCGGCAAGCTGAGCCTGGCTGACCTGGAAGGCATCATCAGCTTCGACGAGTAATCAGCGGTTGGAGTACCGGCCATGGCTACCATGGCCGGGCATGGCCTGGTTGCTGCGTTCGGCAACCATTTGCTGCAACCTGATCAGTTCGATCCCCTGGCTGCGAAGCCGGGGGATTTCGCGTTCCAGCACTTGCAAGGTTTGCGGATAGGGATGGCCGATCAACACCGCGGAGCCTTGCTTGCGCGCCATTTCGACGCCAAGGCGCAGTTGCCCGGTAATCGCTTCTGGAGTACGCACGTCGTCCAGGAATACGTCCCGCGATACATGCGCCAGGCCGATTTTCTGAGCTTCGGCGGCGGCGACCGTGGCGGCGCTGGTGCGGCTGTCGACGAACAAGAGGTGGCGGCGTTGCAGTTCGCCCATCAGCCAAGCCATGGCCTCGCGCTGCGAGGTCATGCGGCTGCCCATGTGGTTGTTGACGCCTGCGGCATACGGCACCTTGGCCAGTGCTGCGTTCAGGCGCTGTGCCAGCTCTGGTAATGCGATGCCGGGGTGCCAGGCGTAGGGGCCGGTGGCTGGGTCCATGGGCATGTGCAGGATCACCGTCTTGCCAGCCTTGTGCGCCTGGCGGGCGAAGTCGGTGGCGTGCGGGGTATCGGGCATGATGGCCATGGTCACCGGCCCGGGCAGGGCGAGGGTGCGCTGGTCGCGCTCTGTGCTCTGGCCCAGGTCGTCGATGATGATGCTCAGGTAGGCCTTGGCCGGGGCCGCTTGCGCGGCGCCGGCCAACAGGCACAACAGCAGGGACAGCAGATAACGCATGGCCGTGGGTCAGTCGCCCTTGGTGATGTTCAAGCCCTTGAGCAGGCTGAGCGCCTGGCTGAGCTGGAAGTCGTTGTCCTGCGGACGCTCCTTGCGCTTGCTGCTGCCGGTCGGGCGGTCGGCGCCGCCATTGCCGTTGCCCAGGTGGCCTTGCAGGTCCGCTTCCTTGAAGTTCTCGGTGTCGGCTTCGGCGGTGAGCTTGGCCGGGCGCACTTCGATGTCGGGGACGATGCCTTGGGCCTGGATCGAGCGGCCGTTAGGGGTGAAGTACAGCGCGGTGGTGAGCTTCAGGGCGCGGTCGTTGGCCAGCGGCAGCACGGTTTGCACCGAGCCTTTGCCGAAGCTGTCGGTACCCATCAGCACACCGCGTTTCTGGTCTTGCAGGGCGCCGGCGACGATCTCCGAAGCCGAGGCGCTGCCGCCGTTGATCAGCACCACCAGCGGTACGCCTTCGCTGGCGTCGGCGGGGTCGGCCGAAAAACGCAGTTCGGAGTTGGCGATGCGGCCCTTGGTGTAGACGATCAGGCCCTTGGTCAGGAAGTGGTCGGCCACTTCGACGGCCGATTGCAGCACGCCGCCTGGGTTGTTGCGCAGGTCGAGGATTACCCCGCGCAGCTTCTTGCCGTTGTCCTTGCGCAACTTGGCCAGCGCCTTGCCGACTTCTTCGCCGGTCTTGACCTGGAACTGGGTGATGCGGATGTAACCGTAGTCGTTCTCGAGCAGTTGGCTCTTGACGCTTTTTACCTGGATAACCGCACGGGCCAGGGTCACGTCGAACGGCGTGCCACCATCGCGCACCAGGGTCAGGGTGATCTTGTCGCCGATCTTGCCGCGCATCTTGTCGACCGCTTCGGTCATGCTCTGGCCACGGGTCGGGGCGCCGTTGATCTTGACGATCAGGTCGCCGGCCTCGATGCCTGCGCGCGACGCGGGGGTGTCGTCGATGGGCGAAACCACTTTGACGAAGCCGTCTTCCATGCCCACTTCGATGCCCAGGCCGCCGAATTCGCCGCTGGTGCTCTCTTGCAGTTCCTGGAAGTCTTCAGGGCCAAGGTAGGCCGAGTGCGGGTCAAGGTTGCTGAGCATGCCTTTGATGGCGTTTTCCAGCAGGGTCTTGTCGTCCACAGGCTCCACATAGGCGGCCTTGATGCGGTCCATGACCTCGGCGAAGGTGCGCAGCTCTTCAAGCGGCAGCGGCGCCTTGGCGGTAGCCTCGGTGGCCGGGGCCGCAGCCGGTTTGGCGGCAGCCGCAGGCTTGGCCGGCTCGGCAGCGATGGCCAGAGGTGCGCCAACCGCCAGGGCGATGGTCAGGGCCAGCTGGGTGAGGCGAGGCGAGTGCAGCATGTCGAACGAACTCCTGATCCTGTTGGCGCCCCTTGCGGGAGCATCGGTGCGGGCTGTTGTGCCCGCACCGTAAAAGTAAAGGGTGCCTAGCCGCGGCACCATTGCGCAGGGTCGGCGGGGCGGCCCTGCTGGCGAATCGCGAAGTACAGGCCTGCATCTTCCTGGCCGCCACTGTCGCCGACGGTGGAAATGGCTTCACCGGCCTTGACCACGTCGCCGGCGCTCTTGAGCAGGCTCTGGTTGTGGCCGTACAGGCTCAGGTAACCATTGCCATGGTCGAGAATGACCAGAAGTCCGGCGCCGCGCAACCAGTCCGCGAACACCACGCGCCCGCCATGCACGGCGCGCACCTGGGTGCCGGCGCTGGCGCTGATCATCACGCCGTCCCACTTGGCTCGGGCATCGCTGCCGCGCGCATCACCGAAACGTGCCAGCAATCGACCATTGACCGGCCAGGGAAGTTTTCCCCGTGCTGCAGAAAAAGCACCGCCATAGTTGGCGCCGTCGCTGGAAACCACCGGGCCCAATGTGGTGCGGGCCTTTTTCGGCACCTCTTCAGGCGTGTTGTCGCGGGCTGCGGCCAGGGCCTGTTCCTTGCGGCGTTTTTCTGCTTCCTGCTCGGCCAGCAGGGCACGCTGGCGGGCTTCCTCGGCCTCGCGGGCCTGGCGGGCGAGGGTTTCCTCGATGGTCTTGAGCACCTTGCCAAGCTCGGCCTGGTCCTGCTCGCGGGCTTGCAGCTTCTGGTCGCGCTCTTTCATGTCGCTGTTGAGCTTGGCCAGCACCTGCTTGCGTTTGTCACGCTCGGCCACCAGCGCCTGGCGACGGCTGTCGAGGTCGGCCTGCTGGGCCAGCAGTTGCTCCTGTTGGCGGCCGATGTCGAGCTCGACGTTGGCCAGCTGGCGCAGGGTCTCGTTGAAGGCACGCAACTGCTCCATGCGCGCCTTGCTGAGGTAGTCGTAGTAGCTCAGGGTGCGGGCGAACTTCTCGGGGTTCTGCTGGTTGAGCAGCAGCTTGAGGTATTCCTCGCGGCCATTGTTCTGGTAGGCCGAACGGGCCTGGATGGCAATCAGCCGCTGTTGTTCAACGCGGGCGCTCTGGAGTTTTTTTTTCTCGTGATCAAGGCGCTCCAGCTCGCCCTCGGTCTTTTTTAGTTCCTGCTGCAGTGCCTCCACCTGTTTTTCGAGTTTGCCGATATCGGTCTCGGTGGATTGGAGGTCTTTCTGCACGCCGGACTTTTCGTCCTGAAGCTTGCCCAGCATTTTCTTCAGCTCGGCAATGTCCTGACGGGTGGCGTCCAGCTGCTGCTGGGTCTGTGCGCGCTCGTCGGCAGCGAAGGCCGGTGCGAGCAGGCATGACAGGGCTAGTAATAGAAGGGCGCGGAGCATGGGGTTGGGCGTACCAGGGATGGAGACTGGCCTAGTATGCCCGCGTGGGCGTGCAAAAAAAACGCCCAGCGGCGGATGCGGCGGGGCGTTTGTCTGGAATTGCGCTGGGAGCCACTTGTGGGAGCGGGCTTGCCCCGCGATTGCTGTCGCGGGGCAAGCCCGCTCCCACAAGGGTCAAGCGTCGATCAGAATCGACGTGCCGGTCATTTCAGCCGGCTTTTCCAGGCCCAGCAGCTTGAGCATGGTTGGCGCCACGTCGGCCAGCACGCCGCCTTCGCGGACCTTGACCGTTCGCTTGCCAACATAGATGAACGGCACCGGCTCCGTGGTATGCGCGGTATGCGCCTGGCCGGTGCATTCGTCTTCCATCTGCTCGACGTTGCCGTGGTCGGCGGTAATCAGCGCCTCGCCATCGACCTTGTCCAGGGCTTCGACGATACGCCCGACGCAGGTGTCCAGCGCCTCGACAGCCTTGACTGCTGCCTCGAATACGCCGGTGTGGCCCACCATGTCGCCGTTGGCATAATTGACCACGATAACGTCGAAGCGCTGCTGCTCGATGGCCTCGACGATGCGATCGGTCACTTCCGGTGCGTTCATTTCGGGCTGCAGGTCGTAGGTGGCGACCTTTGGCGACGGGATCAGAATGCGTTCTTCACCCTCGAACGGCTCTTCGCGCCCGCCGGAGAAGAAGAACGTCACGTGGGCGTACTTCTCGGTTTCGGCGATGCGCAGCTGGGTCTTGCCGTTTTTCGCCAGATACTCGCCCAGCACGTTGTCCAGGCTGGCCGGGGCGAAGGCCGCAGGGGCGGCGATCTTGGCCGAATACTGGGTCAGGCCGATAAAGGCGGCCACTTTTGGCAGCCGCGCGCGGGGGAATTCGGCGAAATCCGGCTCGACGAACACCCGCGACAGCTCGCGGGCGCGGTCGGCACGGAAGTTCATGAACACCACGGCATCACCGTCTTCGACCTTGACGGCCTCGCCGATGCGCGTGGCTTTTACGAACTCGTCGCTTTCGTCGCGAGCATAGGCGGCCTCAAGGCCGGCCTTGGCAGTCGGCGCGCTGTAGTCGGCAACGCTGTCGACGATCAGGTTGTAGGCAGCGCTGACGCGGTCCCAGCGGTTGTCGCGGTCCATGGCGAAATAGCGGCCGATCAGGCTTGCGATGCGGCCCTTGCCCAGCTTGGCGAAGGTGGCATCGAGCAGCTCGATGGACGACTGGGCGCTGCGCGGCGGGGTGTCGCGGCCATCAAGGAAGGCGTGCAGGTAGATTTTCTCGGCGCCACGCTGGGCGGCGAGCTCGGCCATGGCGACCAGGTGGTCCTGGTGGCTGTGCACGCCGCCATCGGACAGCAGGCCGAGAATATGCACGGCCTTGCCGGCAGTAACGGCCTTGTCCACCGCGCCGGTGAGCACCGGGTTGGTGAAGAAGTCGCCATCGCGGATGGCTTTGGTCACCCGGGTGAAGTCCTGGTACACCACGCGGCCGGCGCCGAGGTTCATGTGACCGACTTCGGAGTTGCCCATTTGCCCGTCTGGCAGGCCGACATCCATGCCGGAACCGGAAATAAGACCATGCGGCTGGGTGGCGCGCAGGCGGTCGTAGACCGGTGTGTTGGCAGAGTAGATGGCGTTGTAGTCAGGGCTTTCGCTGTGACCGAAGCCATCCAGGATGATCAGGACCAGAGGTTTAGGCGTGCTCGTCATCAATCAAACTCACGGTTGTTCAAAGATGATAAAGACACGCATTTTAGGGCAAATGCGCCATCTGCGGCGAATATTCCTCCCCATGCCCGACCGGCGCGCTCGGGCATGTCGGATGAAAGGCGATTTGCCGCTGGCCCAGCGGGCTTTGGTGGTATTGGGGTGCTGTGTATACTGGCCGCCATTTTCAATCGCCTGGAACACCCCCGATGGTTGCTCACCTGATTCAATTCGCGACAGATCACTTCATCCTGGTGGCGATCTTCGTCGTTCTGCTGATCCTGCTGTTGGTCAACGAAGTGCGTCGTGGCGGCCAGAGCCTGAGCAATGGCCAGCTGACCGCGCTGGTCAACGCCGACAAGGCCCTGGTGGTCGATATCCGTACCGCCAAGGAATACTCGGCCGGGCACATCGTCGGTGCGGTGAACATCCCGCAGGACAAGCTCATCGCCCGCATGGCCGAGCTGGACAAGCACAAGGACAAGACCCTGATCCTGGTTGATGCAATGGGCCAGCAGTCCGGCGGCCTGTGCCGCGAGCTGCTCAAGGCGGGTTACACAGCGGCCAAGCTCAGCGGTGGCGTGTCCAGCTGGAAAGCCGATAACCTGCCCCTGGTGAAGTGATATGAAGCCCGTCATCGTCTACTCCAGCGACTACTGCCCGTACTGCATGCGCGCCAAGCACCTGCTCCAGAGCAAAGGTGTGGCGTTCGAAGAGATCAAGGTCGACGGCAAGCCCCAGGTTCGCGCGCAAATGAGCCAGAAGGCCGGCGCCACCTCGGTGCCGCAGATCTGGGTCGGCAGCACGCACGTTGGTGGGTGCGATGACCTCTACGCCCTGGAGCGCGCGGGCAAGCTCGACGCGCTGCTGGCGGACTGATTTGCACTGCATTCAAACACATTAGGAAAAGGATCCGTCATGACTGACCAACAGACCAACGGCGCTGCCGCTGAAGACACCAGCCCGCAGTTTTCCCTGCAGCGCATCTATGTGCGTGACCTGTCGTTCGAGGCCCCGAAAAGCCCGCAGATCTTCCGCCAGCAGTGGGAGCCGAGCGTTGCGCTGGACCTGAACACCCGTCAGAAAGCCCTTGAAGGCGACTTCCATGAGGTCGTGCTGACCCTGTCGGTTACCGTCAAGAACGGTGACGAAGTGGCGTTCATCGCCGAAGTGCAGCAGGCCGGTATCTTCCTGATTGCCAACCTCGATGCATCGTCCATGAGCCACACCCTGGGTGCGTTCTGCCCGAACATCCTGTTCCCGTACGCGCGCGAAACCCTGGACAGCCTGGTGACCCGTGGCTCGTTCCCGGCCCTGATGCTGTCGCCGGTCAACTTCGACGCCCTGTACGCGCAAGAAATGCAGCGCATGCAGGAAGCCGGCGAAGTGCCGACCGTGCAGTAACCGCTACATGCAAAAAGGGCGACTTCGGTCGCCCTTTTTTGTGCCCGAGCGCATCAGCTGCCGGCAAAGCCCTGCTGGCGCCAGGCTTCATACACCGTCACCGCCACGGTATTGGACAGGTTCAGGCTGCGACAGCCTTCGCGCATTGGCAGGCGCAGGCGCTGTTCGGCCGGCAGGCTGTCCAGCACCTCGCTTGGCAGGCCGCGGCTTTCGGGGCCGAACAGGAAGGCGTCTCCGGGCTGGTAAGCCACTTCATGGAACGGGTGCGAACCTTTGGTGGTGAAGGCGAACAGCCTTGGGTTGCCGAGGTGTTCCAGGCACGCTGCCAGGCTTTCGTGGCGTTTGAGCGTGGCATACTCGTGGTAGTCCAGCCCGGCGCGGCGCAGGCGCTTGTCGTCGAGTTCGAAGCTGATCGGGTCGATCAGGTGCAGTGCACAACCGCTGTTGGCGCACAGGCGGATTATGTTGCCGGTATTCGGCGGAATTTCAGGTTGAAAAAGGATGACGTGAAACATGCACGGCTCCAAGCATGAAGATGACGAGCATTCTACCCCCGAACCGGACGTGCGTTCGAAAGCCTTGCCGCGCATGATCCTGTCGCTGGCACTGGCCGGGGTGATGATCGGGTTGATGATTGGCCGCCTGACTGCGCCGGCAGAGCGGGTGCTTGAGGAGGTGGCGGTGGTGCAGGATGGGCTGGACCTGTGGTTCAACGATGAGCCGCCGCTGCATGGCGAGAATGTCGACGGCACCGTGGCTGTGGTGTTCCAGGCTGCTGGCAAGAGCCAGCGCGGGCAGTTGCTGCTTGAGGGCAAGCCGGTGGGGTGGCGTTTGCAGAAGAGCCAGCAAGGCTTGCTGTTGACGGTGATTGCCGCGCGCCCCCTGCGTGGCGAGTGGGCCGGTGCAGAGGACGCGGGGCGCTGGAAGGTGCAGGTCAGGCTGCACGAATAAAAGAGGGGATGTCCCGGCCTGCCTGTACCGAGGTCCCCGAAGCGGGTATTGCTTGAATAAAAAGGGGATGTCCCGGCCTGCCTAGTACCGAGGTCCCCGAAGCGGGTATTGCTGAATAAAAGAGGGGCTTTCCCGGCCTGCCTGTACCGAGACCCCCGAAACTGGGTATGCAAGGGTTATTGCAGGGTGCGTGCCAGTTTTGCAAAACCCGTAAATACGGGCTTTGGAAGAGGATTTGGCCGGATTTTGAGGGGGGGTGTGCCTTGGCACGGTGCAGCGGGCACAGGTTCGGTGCATGGGCTCGTAATTGATCGCGATGGCTTTCGCGCCGAAACATCGAGTGCTCATTACCTTGCGCGGGCCTCATAGAGCCGATCTACCTTGATACCTTCATCAAGGAGGACGACATGGAACACCCCCAATCCCATCTACTGAGGCGAGGGCGATTTTCTGAGCCTGGCCGGGTCTATCTTTTGACAAGCACCACCAAGGACCGCACGCCATTTTTCAAGGATTTTCAGTCCGCCCGTTGCCTCCCACTCCACTTCGCCGAAGCGCAGCACGAGGGCTCTTTGCAAAGCCTCGCTTGGGTAATCATGCCGGACCACATCCACTGGCTGGTCGAACTTGGCGATGCCACCCTTGCCACTGTCATGCGGCGATTCAAGTCGCGTAGCCGTTGTTCGCTGCACAAAATTGGAAAGGTCAAAGGGCAGTTATGGCAGGTTGGCTACCATGATCGGGCGCTTAGACGCGAGGAGGACTTGAGAGCCTTCGCAAGATACGTAGTGGCCAACCCGATCCGGGCTGGCCTGGTAGAGCGTCTTGGGGACTATCCGCTTTGGGATGCGATCTGGGTGTCGACACCAACCGCTCCTGAAGGCTGCGCATGTCGCAGCTTGGGCGAAACGCTGGAAGACACGTCTTTGTGGTGAGCGGGCTTGCCCCGCGTTGGGCTGCGGAGCAGCCCTGAGGGTAATCAGCGGCTACGAGATCGAGTCG
>NZ_JABWRG010000057.1:0-31441 GCF_014268825.1 Pseudomonas sp. SWRI51
GGGCTGCTCCGCAGCCCTTTCGCGACACAAGGCCGCTCCTACACTGACCGCGTAGACGGCATCGATATGGGATGTGCGCTGGCGATAGCCTGCCATTAGGCCGTTACAGGAAACCCCGCACCGGCCCTTACAGACCCCGACGCTCAGGCATGCACGCTCCACTGCGTACACCCCGCCTCGATCGGCAATTCATCGATGGCATGAATCATCCCACTCGCCAGCGCCTCTTTAGGCCCCAGGATCCGCGGGTACGCCATCAGGTACCGGGCCACATCCAGCACCTCCCCTGCCCCCTCGGTCCGTTCGGCGACGATCTGTGCGTACAACTGCAAATCGTAATCCAGGCTCATGGCGTACTCCGCCATGCGCGAGTGGTCTACCGAGCCGTGCAACGTCCAGTGAAATGGGTGAAACAGGAACTTGCTCAGCGCGCAGGCGGTGCGGTGGCTGCCAGCGAGGAACAGAATGTTACCCATCGACTCCACCGTGCCCAGATTGTGTGTATGCACCGGTACCGGCAGAGCCCGCAGAAAGTTGTACAGGGTAAAGCCGTAACTGCACTCCCCACCCATCGTCGCGATGTTCAGTTGCAGCAATTCGGCACCTTGTTGCTGAGCCCGCGAGCAGGTGTTGATCAGGTTGCCGCAGGTAGACGAATTGATCGGGCCGGTGAAGTGGATGATGTGTCTGCCCATGGGGTCCTCCAGGTCAGTCGGTGTGGGCCTGCTGCCCATCCTGCTCGCCCATCTGCTGGTAGTGCTTGCGCAGCGCATGCAGCTCGGCTGGGTCCATGTCCTCAAGGTCCAGCAGCGCCTTGTGCGCGCGCTTGGTGGTGCGCAGCAGTTCGTCGATCTTGATGTGCAGCTCGTCGTTGTCGCGGTTCTGGGTGTTCTGGATCAGAAACACCATCAGGAAAGTGATGATCGTCGTCGAGGTGTTGATCACCAATTGCCAGGTGTCATTGAAATCGAACAGCGGGCCGCTGATACCCCACACCAGAATCAGCACCAGCGCCACACCGAAGGTCAGTGGGCGGCCGGTCAATTTGGCCAGCCCCTGGGCAAAACGGTCGAATTTCATGGCGCAGCTCCTGTGCAAGGCTTGCTTGCGGTGGAGGCCGCCCGGCAGCACAAAGTTCCAATGGCAATGCCGGACCCAACGCTTGGTCAGCCGCGCTGAACCCCGCGGCAGTTTCCTGTGTCGCAGCAGAAAGCATCCATGGCATGGGGAGACATGCGTGAGCGAAATCCGTATTGGCATATCCGGTTGGCGCTATGGCCCATGGCGCAAGGACTTCTACCCGCAAGGGCTGCGCCAGAACGACGAACTGGCGTTCGCCTCGCGGGCAGTGAACAGCATTGAGATCAACGGCACCTTCTATGCTCTGCAAACGCCCGAACGCTTCCGCCAGTGGCACGATGAAACACCCGATGACTTCGTCTTCTCGGTCAAGGCGCCGCGTTATATCACCCATGTTCGCAGGCTCAAGGATATCCAGGAGCCAATGGCCAATTTCTTTGCGTCAGGGCCGCTGCAGCTAGGCGACAAGCTTGGGCCGTTTCTCTGGCAGTTCGCGCCCAATTTCAAGTTCGACGAGGCGCGTTTCGCCGCGTTTCTCGAGCAATTGCCGCGTGACCGCAAGGCGGCCCAGGCGTTGGCCAGCCACTGCAATGAACGCTTGCAAGGCAACGGCGGCGCGCAGATCAAGGGCAATGCCCGGCTGCGCCATGCCGTGGAAGTGCGCCACGAAAGCTTTCTGTGTGAAGCCTTCGTCAAGCTGCTGCGCAAGCACAAAGTTGCCTTGGTGGTGGCTGACAGCGCCGGAAAATGGCCCTATGTCGAGGATGTTACTGCCGATTTCGTCTACCTGCGCCTGCATGGTGACGTCGAGCTGTACAGCAGCGGCTACACCGCAAAGGCGCTGCGCCACTGGTGTGAGCGCATCCAGGCCTGGAGCGAAGGTGGGCAGCCGGCGCACGCGCATCTGATCGTCCAGCGCGCGCCGGCCAAGCGCGCCACGCGCGACGTTTACTGTTATTTCGACAATGACCAGAAAGTTCATGCGCCCTATGACGCTCGCAGGCTGCTCAGCAAAATGGGCCTGGATGGCGACCTGATCACCGAGCCAGGCGAACCCTCGCAGGTGGCGCTATGAACACTCCCCTCCCGGGTAACCTGCTCGACAAAGCCGCCGCCGTACACCGGCTCACGGTGCTGACCCTCAACGTGCACAAGGGTTTTACCTTCTTCAACCGCCGTTTCATCCTGCCAGAATTGCGCGAAGCGGTACGGGCTACCGGCGCGGACCTGGTGTTTCTGCAGGAAGTGCATGGCAGCCATGAACAGCACGCCGAGCGCCATCCCACCTGGCCGCAGACGCCGCAGTATGAGTTTCTCGCCGACAGCATGTGGCCGCAGTTTGCCTACGGGCGTAATGCGGTGTACCCCCATGGCGACCATGGCAATGCGCTGCTGTCGAAATTCCCCATCAGTGAATACGACAACCGCGACGTGTCCATCCATGGCAACGAGCAACGCGGCCTGCTGCACTGCCGGCTGCAAGTGCCCGGCCACGACCAGGTGCACGCAGTGTGCGTGCACCTGGGCCTGCGCGAAGCGCATCGTCAGCGCCAGATTCATCTGCTGCTGGAGCTGCTCGACAGCCTGCCGCCCGATGCCCCTGTAATCATCGCCGGGGACTTCAATGACTGGCGTCTGAAGGCAGACGCGGTGCTCAGCGAGCACCTGACCGAGGCCTTCGGCAGCCCTGCGCGGAGCTTTCCGGCGCGCCTGCCGCTGCTGCGCCTGGACCGCATTTACCTGCGCAACGCCCGCGCCAGCAGTGCCAAGGTGCTGGCCAAATACCCGTGGTCGCACTTGTCCGACCATGTTCCTCTGGTGGCTGAGGTGGCCCTATGAAACCTGCATGGCAAAGCGGCAACCAGGTCGAGTTGCTGATCAACGGCGAGCAGTACTACCCCCGCGTGTTCCAGGCCATGGCCGAGGCACAGGATGAGATCCTGCTGGAAACCTTCATCATCTATGACGACAAGGTCGGGCAACCGCTGCGCGAGGCACTGATAGATGCCGCTCGGCGCGGCGTGCGGGTGGAGGTGGTGGCGGACGGCTATGGCACGGCCGAGCTGAGCGATGCATTCGTGGCGTCGATGACCGATGCCGGGGTGCGCTTCCATGCCTTCGACCCCAAGCCGATGGTCGCGGGCATGCGTACCAACCTGTTTCGCCGCTTGCACCGCAAGATCGTAGTGATCGATGGCAAGCGCGCGTTCATCGGCGGGATCAACTACAGCGCCGACCACCTCGGCGATTACGGCCCGCAAGCCAAGCAGGACTATGCCGTTGAGGTACGCGGCCCGGTAGTTTCGCAAATCCATGCTTCCAGCCGCCGCTTGCTGGCCCCGGTACTTGAGAGCCCGAGCAAGGTCGAGGTGGCGCAAGCGCCGGCAGGCAGTGTCGAGGCGGCGCTGGTGGAACGCGACAACCTTAAGCACCGGGACGATATCGAAGAGCAGTATCTGCAGGCCTTTCGCCAGGCCCGACAACGCATCGTTGTGGCCAATGCTTATTTCTTCCCCGGCTACCGCCTGTTGCGCGAACTGCGCAATGCCGCCCGACGCGGCGTTGAAGTGACGCTGATCCTGCAGGGCCAGCCCGACATGCGCTGGGTGCGCACGCTGTCGCGGCTGCTCTACAACTACCTGCTGCGCGACAAGGTGCAGATTTACGAGTATTGCCAGCGCCCGTTGCACGGCAAGGTCGCACTGGTGGATGACACCTGGGCGACGGTGGGGTCGAGCAACCTGGACCCCCTGAGCCTGTCGCTGAACCTTGAAGCCAACCTGCTGATCCGTGACCGGGCGTTCAATGCCCTGCTCCACGAACACCTGACGGGCCTTGCGGCCCAGCACTGCAAAGTGGTGACCCTGGAGCGGATGATCCGGGGCTACTGGTGGCGTGCGCCGCTGATCTTCATGGGGTTTCACATCACCCGCTACTTTCCGCGTATCGCCGGCTGGTTTCCTGCGCACCGCCAGCGACTCAAGTCGCTGCAGCCAGAGGTCGAGCTGCAAGGTAATTACCACGAGGGCAAGACCTGATGGCCAAAGCGAGCTGGCAAAAATGGGGCAAACGGCTGTTGACCCTGCTGTTCGTGATACTGATTCCGGTGCTGTTGTTCTCCTTGGCGCGCAACCTCGACTGGGCCGAAGTGCGCCAGTCGCTGTTTGCCTACAAACCCGGCACGCTGGCCATCGGCTTGTTGCTGGCATTGGCCAGTTACCTGGTGTTTGCCAGCTACGACCTGCTGGCCCGGGCCTACACCGGCCACCAATTGCCGGCGCGGCAGGTTTTGCCAGTGGCATTCGTGTGTTACGCCTTCAACCTCAACTTCACCACCTGGGTGGGTGGCGTGGCGCTGCGCTACCGGTTGTATGGCCGCCTGGGGTTGGATACGCCGACCATCACCCGCATCCTTACCCTGGGTTTGCTGACCAACTGGATGGGCTACCTGGTGTTGGCGGGCTGCGTGTTTGCCTCGGGGTCCGTCAAGCTGCCAGACACCTGGGCCGTGGGCGCGACCGGGCTGCGCCTGATCGGCGTGTTGATGGTTGCGGTTGCCGTGGGGTACCTGCTGGCCTGTGCGTTTGCCAAGCGCCGCACCTGGCACCTACGCGGGCATGAACTGACGCTGCCGTCCATCCGCTTGGCCTTGTGTCAGGTGGCACTGGGCGCCAGCAACTGGGCGCTTATGGCAGCGTTGATCTATTGGCTGCTGCCAGGGGATTTGTTTTATCCGTCGGTGCTAGGGGTGCTGCTGATCAGTTGCGTGGCTGGGGTGGTCGCGCATATTCCAGCGGGGTTGGGGGTGCTGGAAGCAGTTTTCCTTGCCTTGCTGCACGGCCAGCTCGGGCAAGGCAGCCTGGTGGCGGCGCTGTTGGGCTATCGCACGCTGTATTACCTGATTCCGCTGGCGGTAGCCGTGATCACCTACCTGGTGCTGGAGCAGCGCGCCCGGCAGTTGCGGCGGTGAAAGATGGCACCGGCTTGGCCGGTGTCCCATCTGTAGGAGTGGCCTTGTGCCGCGAAGGGCCGCAAAGCGGCCCCAAGTGATTCACGGCGATATTGGATCACTGGCCGGGAAGGTTTCATCCAGCGCATTGTCCACGTTGGCCTCACCCGGCCGGGTAGCTTCGGCGCATTTGCAGTCGCCCATGCAGCATGGCTCACCGTCCTGGTGGCCATTGGCACAGGCCTCACAGCAATAGGCCTTGCCTTCACGCATCAGGGCGTCATCGCCCACAGTGCAGGAGCAGTGGTTACAGGCACAGCGTTGCTCGTTCATCGGGTGCTCTCCTCGTCGTCACCCACGACTTGGTCCGTCCAAGGTTCGCCATCAAGCGGTGCCGAGCGGCCCAGCTCCGCTTCATCAAGACCAAAACCGCCACCGATCTCGGTCATGTCCACTTCACGCAGTTCCTGGTCAGCCGGGCCGCCGCTACCGGGCTCGTTCGGGTCGCGAGCGCCGGTTTCGTCGAACAAAGTGTCCGGGCTCATGTCATCGAGGGTGACGTTGTCTTCGTGCAGGCTCTCGCTGAGCGCTTCGCCGCCGGTCATGCCGCTTTGCGCCACACGCTCATCGGGGAACTGCTCGGCCACTTCTCCCGCCGGGCGCTCGTCACCAATGCGCCCACGACGTTCATCGCGCCGCTCGCTGAAGTCCAGTTCGTGGACGCTGCCCATGCGGTCCTCGGTGGTGTCGATCTCGGGAGTGAATTCTGGGTCGTCTGGCAGGGCCATGGCGCTTCTCCATCAAGGGGGTTCATCTGGTCGACTGCACGCTAGCGCCAATGATTCAGAGTTTTTTGAACTCTGCCTGCGCCCGCTCCCTCCCAAGTCAGAGAGCACAAGGAGCCCGTCATGGCCAAGCCCCTGCAGGAATACCAGCGCAAGCGCGACTTCAATGCCACGCCAGAGCCCGCCGGCAAGCGCACCCGTGCAGCCAAGGCCCATGCGCTGCAGTTCTGCATCCAGAAGCATGATGCCAGCCACCTGCATTACGACTTTCGCCTGGAACTCGACGGCACGCTGAAAAGCTGGGCCATCCCCAAAGGCCCTTCGCTTGACCCCAAGGTGCGCCGCCTGGCAGTGCATGTGGAGGACCACCCGCTGGATTACGCCGACTTCGAAGGCAACATTCCCGAGGGCCACTATGGCGCGGGCGATGTAATTGTCTGGGATCGCGGGGTGTGGGAGCCGGAGGGCGATGCGCATGCCGCCTACGCCAAGGGCAAGCTGCGCTTTCGCTTGCAAGGCGAGAAACTCTCCGGGGTGTGGAACCTGTTCCGTACCCACCTGGCGGGCAAGAAAGAACAGTGGATGTTGGTCAAGTCCCACGACGCCGAAGCGCGCAGCGAGGCGGATTACAGCATCGTCGAGGCCCAGCCCGACAGTGTCATCAGTGACCGTACCCTGCTGCCGCGCAAGGCTGCCAAACCCGCCACTCGGCGCCGCAGCGCCAGCAAGGTCAAGATGCCGGACTTTGTGCAGCCGCAGTTGGCCACCTTGGTCGATTCGCCCCCTGCCGGCGACTGGTGCTACGAGGTCAAGTTCGACGGCTACCGCATCCTGGCCCGTATCGACGGCGCAGACGTGCGCCTGTTCACCCGCAATGGCCATGACTGGAGCGCGAAAATGCCGCGCCAGGTGGTGGCGCTCAAAGCGCTGGGTGTGGACTCGGCGTGGCTCGATGGCGAAATGGTCGTGGTTGGCGACAACGGTGTGGCTGACTTTCAGGCATTGCAGAACGCCTTCGATACCGAGCAGGACGAGCGCATCACCTATTACCTGTTCGACCTGCCCTACCTTGGCGGCAAAGACCTGTGTGATCTACCGCTCGAAGACCGGCGCAGGGCGCTGGAAAAGCTGCTCGAACACAATGACGACCCGCAACTGAGGTTTTCCGAAGCGTTCGAGCAGCCCGTCGATTCGCTGCTCGACAGCGCCTGCCGGCTAGAACTCGAAGGGTTGATCGGCAAACGTCTGGGCAGCACCTACAGCGGCCGGCGCAGTGCCGACTGGATCAAGCTCAAGTGCAAACAGCGCCAGGAATTCGTGATTGTTGGCTACACCGACCCGAAAGGCAGCCGCACTGGCTTCGGCGCACTGCTGCTGGCATTGCATGACGCCGACAGCGGCCAATTGCGTTATGCCGGCAAGGTTGGCACCGGTTTCAGCGCCACCACACTGGCCAGCATCCATGCCCGGCTAAAGCCACTGGAGTGCAAAAAGCCGCTGCTGGCCAACCCACCCAGCGGCGCCGAGGCGCGCGGTGTGCATTGGCTCAAGCCGCTACTGCTGGCGGAGGTCGCCTGCGCCCAGATGACCCGCGACGGTATCGTGCGCCATTCGGTGTTCCACGGCCTGCGTGATGACAAGCCCGCCACTGCTATCGACCTGGAGCGCGCCATGCCGTCTGCAAAAGCCATCGATTTGCACCTGACCCACCCCGACCGGGTAATGGATGCCAGCAGCGCGACCACCAAGCGCCAGGTAGCTGAGTACTACGCGCAAGTCGCCGACTTGATTCTGCCCCAGCTCGCCGATCGCCCGGTTGCCTTGGTGCGGGCGCCGGACGGTTTGGGCGGCGAACTGTTCTTCCAGAAAAACGCCGGCCAACTGCATATCCCCAAGATCGTCAGCTACACCAAGGCCCAGGCCGGCCAGGCGGCGATGGTATTGAACAACGCCGAAAGCCTGCTCGGCGCCGTACAGATGAACATGCTGGAGCTGCATACCTGGAACGCCACCGACAAAGACTTCGAGCGCCCCGACCGCTTCATCCTCGACCTCGACCCAGACCCAGCGCTGCCATGGAAAGCCATGCTCGACGCCACGCAGTTGACCCTCACCCTGCTCGATGAGCTGGGCCTGAAGGTGTTTCTCAAGACCAGTGGCGGCAAAGGTATGCACTTGGTGGTGCCGCTGACGCGCCGCGCAGGCTGGGATGAGGTCAAGGACTTCACCCACGCCATCGTCGATCACCTGGCCAATCTGTTCCCCGAGCGCTTGAGCGCCGTGTCGGGCCCGAAGAACCGGGTTGGGCGCATCTTTATCGACTACCTGCGCAATGGCAAAGGCGCCACTACCGTCGCCCCCTACTCGCTTCGCGCCCGTGAAGGGCTGCCGGTCTCGGTGCCTATCTGGCGCGAGGAGCTAGGCGAACTCAAGGGCGCCAACCAGTGGACCATCGCCAATGTCCATGAGCGACTGGGCGAGGTCGAAGACCCGTGGGCGGGCATGGGCAAGGTCCGCCAATCGATTACCGCGCGCATGCGCAAGCAGTTGGGCCTGAACTGATGGCACGGCTGCACGCTAACCACCCAAATGGAATTAACTCGATGAGCATCAGCCACAATGATCACTCAAGCGCGCTTGAGCGCTTGTTGCGCGAGTTTGGCGATCGTCCCCAGGCGTTGAGGGTGGATGACTTGCTGCTGGACGTGCTGCGTGCACTGCAAGCCGAGCAACTCGACCGGCTGCCGCTGCCCGGCCATGGCAGCACTTTGCAGCGCTGGCAGGTACTTGCCCAAGTCGCAGGGTGTGACCTGGGGCTGGCCAAGCTTTATGAGGGCCATACCGACGCTTTGGCGATCTTGGCTGAATGCGCGGCAGGCCACCACGCCCAAACGGGCATATGGGGTGTGTGGGCTGCCGAACCACCGGATGCACGGGTGCAGATCATCGCCCGCGAGGGTGAAGAGGTGCGCCTGCAGGGCCGCAAGGGTTGGTGTTCCGGGGCGTTGCAGATCGACCGCGCGCTGATCACCGCCTGGCATGACAACCAGCCGCAACTGGTAGCCATTGCACTTGACCAGCCCACCCAGCGTATCAATGCAGGCAACTGGCAGGCGCAGGGCATGGCCACCACCGCCAGTGTCGACATCGAGTTCGACAATGCCAGCGGTATCGCCATCGGCAGCCCGGGCCAGTATCTGGCGCGCCCGGGGTTCTGGCACGGCGGCGCCGGCATCGCCGCTTGCTGGTATGGCGCAGCGCAGGCGCTGGCCACCTACTTGCGCGAGCACTGCCACAAACCCCGCCCCGACCCGCACGCCTGTGCTCATCTGGGGGCGGTGGATGCGGCCCTGTACGGCGCCCGCGCTGCCTTGCGCGAATGCGCAGCCTTTATAGACCGCGAGCCTGGCGCCGACGCCAATCTTCATGTACGGCGCACCCGTGCGCAGGTGGAGCACGCGGTTGACCAAGTGCTCCATCACGTTGGCCGGGCGCTGGGCGCCACGCCTTTCTGTCGCAACAGCCATTTCGCCCGGCTGAGCGCCGACCTGCCGGTGTATCTGCGCCAGAGCCACGCCGAGCGCGATCTGGCCGAACTGGGCCAACAAGTGGCCGGCTTGCCGGCAGGAGCCTGGCAACTATGAGCGAAAACCTGATCCAGGCCAGCAGCGGTACCCCTTGGCATGACTGGCAACACTCCGCGCATCTGGCCCGCGCCACTTGGCTTGACCCCGACCAACTGTGCCCACCGGGGCGGCGCCTGGTGGTGGTTGCCCCACACCCGGACGACGAGATCCTGATGGCGGGCGGCCTTCTGGCTGGCTTCAGCGGCCGCGAGCAAGACTTGGTGCTGATCTCAGCCACCGACGGCGAGGGCAGCCACCCCGGCTCGCAGAACTGGAGCGAACACCGGCTGCGCCGGCAACGCCCACTGGAAAGCCGCCACGCCCTGCACCAGTTGGACCTCAACCTGGCGCGCCTGGACTGGCGCCGGCTGAACCTCAAGGATGGCGGCCTGCCCCGGGACGAAGCCTTTTTGCTTAACCACCTCAACCAGCTGCTGCAGCCCGATGATTTGCTGCTGTGTACCTGGCGCGAGGATGGCCATTGCGACCACGAAGCCGTTGGCCGCGCCTGTGCGCAGGCCGCGTTGGCGCGCAAGGCGCAGTTGGCCGAAGCGCCGGTCTGGGCCTGGCACTGGGCCACCCCGGACGATCCGCGCCTGCCGTGGGCGCGCGCGCACCGCGTGCAATTGGACGATACCCGCCTTGCACGCAAGCGCCAGGCGCTGGCTGCGCACGTCAGCCAGCTGCAAGCCGACGACGACCGCCCGCCAGTCCTGCCTGAACGCTTTCAGGAGTGCCTGCTGCAACCCTTCGAACTGTTGTTCTTGTGAATGGAGCCCACGATGAGCCTTGATGCGCAGTATTTCGCCGAGCTGTACGCCGGCAACGATGACCCCTGGGCCTTCCGCACTCGCTGGTACGAGCGGCGCAAGCGCGACCTGGTCTACGCCAGCCTGCCGCGCCAGTGTTATGCGCGGGTATTCGAGCCGGCTTGCGCCAATGGTGAGTTAAGCGCACTGCTGGCCGAGCGTTGCGCAAGCCTGGTATGCCAGGACATCGACGCCACGGCCGTCGCCCTCGCCCGCCAGCGCCTGGCCGATGTACCCCATGCCAGCGTCGAGCAGGCGCACCTGCCGGCTGACTGGCCGGGTGGGCAGTTCGACCTGATCGTGCTCAGCGAGATCGGCTACTACCTGGACCCTACCGATTGGTTGCAGGTGATCGAACGTGCTGTGGCCAGCCTGACCTATGACGGCGGCCTACTCGCCTGCCATTGGCGCCACCCCATCGCCGGCTGCCCGCAAGACGGCAACGAGGCGCATGCGCTGCTGGCCGAACGGCTGCCGCTGTACCGCCAGTTGCGCCACGAAGAGGCGGACTTTGTGCTGGAGTACTGGTCGTGCCAGCCCAGTGTGGTCGACCTCGACGAGACCTGCCCATGATCGCCGTGGTGATCCCGGCGCATAACGAGGCGCGGCGCTTGGGGTACTGCTTGAAAGCGGTCAAGGCTGCTGCTGCGTTGGCCGGAGCTGCCGGGCACCTGGTGCAGGTTCTGGTGGTGCTGGACCGTTGCAGCGATGCCAGCGCGGCAATAGCGAACCGGCACGGTGTACAAACGCTGGAGCTGGACGCCGGCAACGTCGGCATCGCCCGCCGAGCAGGCGCCGCCTTGATGCTTGAGCGTGGCGCGCAGTGGCTGGCGTTTACCGATGCTGACAGCCGGGTACCGGCGCATTGGCTGATCTCGCAGCTGCAATGGCAGGCGGATGCGGTGTGCGGCACGGTCCACATTGAACGCTGGCAACCCTGGCAGACTGCCGCACTGCGCAAGTTGTACCGCAGCCGTTACCAGGCGGATGAGGGGCATCGGCATATCCATGGGGCCAACCTTGGGGTGTGCGCGCAGGCCTATACCAAGGTGGGCGGCTTCCAGCCGCTGGCGGCGCACGAGGATGTGCAACTGGTTCTGGCGCTGGAGGCGAGTGGCGCGCAGATCGTCTGGACGGCGCAACACAGTGTCGCCACCAGCAGCCGCGAAGATAGCCGCGCCCGTGAAGGGTTTGGGGATTATTTGCGCGGGCTGCATGGGCAGGTGTTGTAAGCGCAGGCTGTCGTCGCAGTGTAGGAGCGGCCTTGTGTCGCGAACGGGCTGCGCAGCGGCCCCAGGATCTCGGCCTTGTGCAAAATCGCCGGGGCTGCTGCGCAGCCCTTTCGCGGCACAAGGCCGCTCCTACAGGGGAACAGAGGGGTTATGCCCGCAATATCAATAGGTTATGTAAATGAAGTAATGGTGTTTCGAGATTAGCGAGTTAATCCCCCATGCCTGCGGCATCTCGCCGCACTCAACTGCCCCTTGGCAAAACTTCCATACCCCGTAGAATCGCGGATCCTTTTCGCCCGTCGCCCTCTGCGGTGGCCACCTTTTCGCAAAGACAGCGTCCGTGCCTCTCGCCACATCGCGCATGTGCTGCAGGCTCAACCGCCCCCGCCCGGCCTCTTTCGCAACAGGCCCAGCGGTTGACCCTTGCCAAGGTTGCACCCTGCCCCGGCAACATCGCACAGCCTGTGCACCCCGAAAAGGCGCAATTGTGCTTTTCCAACCTTGAGGTACGTATGTCTCCGCGTTTGCTGGCGATGGCGCTGGCACCCCTGCTCGGCCTGTTCATCATTGCCCTGGGTAATGGCTTTCTGTCTTCGCTCACTACGCTGCGCCTGGGGGCTGCCGGTGAATCGGCCACCACCATCGGCGTGGTTTCGTCGGCGTACTTCATCGGCCTGACCCTTGGGGCGCTGTTCAATGACCGGTTGATCCTGCGCATTGGCCATATCCGCGCCTACAGCAGCTTCGCCGCCCTGATCGGCGCGACCATCCTGCTGCAGGGCCTGTTCTACGACACCACTTGGTGGTCGGTGCTGCGCTTGATCAATGGCTGGGCCACGGTGGGCGTGTTCCTGGTGATCGAAAGCTGGCTGCTGCTGGCCGGTGACGCCAAGATCCGTGGCCGCCTGCTGGCGCTCTACATGATCGCCTTCTATGGCGCCGGGGTAATCGCCCAGGCAGCGCTTGGCGAAATCACCGCCATGGGCGACACCGCGCCGTTCATGCTGGCCGGCATGCTGGCCACCCTTTCGGTGCTGCCGATCGTGATCCTGCCTCGGGTCTCGCCGCTGCTCGAACATGTCGAGCCGCTCAAGCCGCGCCAGTTGCTGGGCATCGCCCCGACCGGGCTGGTCGGTTGCTTTGGCTCGGGTATCATCATTGCCGGCATCTACGCGCTGCTGCCGCTGTACCTGCAACGTATCGGCCTGGACGTGGGCGAAGTCGGCACCATGATGGCGTGGGCAATCCTCGGCGCCATGCTGCTGCAGTACCCGGTAGGCCGCTGGTCCGACCGCAAGGACCGCCAGGACGTGCTGATTACCTTGGCCATCATCTGCACCGTGCTGTCGCTGCTGATCGTGGCGCTGCCGGTGGACACCGTGGCGCTGCCGGTGCTGCTGTTCCTGCTGGGCGGTGGTGTGTTCGCGCTGTACCCGGTGTCGGTCAGCAGCGCCGCCGACCGCGCGCCGGCGGATGCTCTGGTGCCAATGATCCAAGGCCTGCTGCTGATCAACTCATTGGGCTCTGCCCTGGCGCCGCTGGGCATTTCGCCGATGATGACCCGCTACGGCGAGGTCGGCCTGTTCTGGGCGTTTGCGGCGATCAACCTGGTCATGGTCGGGTTCTTCATGTGGCGACGGGGCAAACGCCCTGCCCCTGCACACCCCGCCGCGTTTACCGCCAGCGCAACGTTCTCGCCAACCGGCGCCGAACTGCGCGTGACCGAAGACTTGATGCATGCGGCTCAGGAACACCCCACGCTGGATGAGATGGAAGCACCTGCAGCAAGCGCCACACCGCGCAACGACGCTCACTGACCGGCGCCGGGGCCGTACTGCGGCCCCGCGCGACCGTCCGTCGCTACGACGGCACCTGCCACGCCGCAACGCTGCCCAAACCATGATAGTTAATCCGACAGGAGACTCACCATGGTTCGCACTCGCCCCCTTGCATTGTTTCTCGCCGTTGCCATGGGCCTTGGCTCGGCAGGCAGCTTTGCTGCCAGCGATATGAACACCACCGGCAGCCAGCCCCAAGCCGACCATTCCAAAGGTGACCACCCCAAAGGCAAGACAGCAGGCGAAGGCAGCAGCGTCAACGCGCCAGGTGGCAAAGACAACGACAGCAGCGACACCGGCACCAATTCCGATGCCGCCGACGGGGCCGCGGGCGGCTCTAATAGCACAGGTGAGGCTACCGGCTCCGGTGCAGGCGCTACAGGCGGCAATGCCGAAGATCAAGATAGCCGTTGAAATCAGCTAAATCAGGCCCTGCAGCAGCAGGGCTTGATTACTAGGCGCTGCCGCCGCGCCGTAGCTCGGCAATTTGTGCATCGCGTTCAGCGCATTGCCGACGCAACTCCTCCCCTGCCCCTTGGGCCTGCCCCAGGATTGCTCGCAGCCCTTGCACCTGGGCGTCGCGCTGTTCCAGCTGGGCCTCCAGCGCTTTTCGCGCTTCCAGTGCCTGCCGCTGCTCAGCCAACAAACGTTCATTGTCACGGTGCAGGCGGGTCAACTCTTCCTGGCGAGCCAGTGCGCCCTGCTGCAGGGTGTGCAGTTGGCCCTGGAGCTGGCGGACCTGGGTTTCCTGGCGGCGTTGCTCCTGCTCTCGGCGGGTTTCCAGCGAGTGTATGTGCTGGTCCTTGTCACTGAGGCGGGCTTGCAATGCGCTGACCTCGGCCTGGTGCTGCTGATGTGCAGCCGCCAAGGCGCGTTGCGCGAGGTCCAGTTGGCTGCGCAATTGTTCACATTGGCGATTGAAAGTGGCTTCTGCAACATCGATGCGAGCTTGGCCTTCCTGCTGCAGTTGGGTGGCGAGCTGGGCAACCAGCTGGCTTATAGGCGCACTGAGGCACGTGCTGTTCTCAAGGGTAACAGGCGGTTGTTCCAGCTCTTTCAGATAGCGATGGATCGTGGACTTCGAACCGGTATTTCCCAGTTCGATACGTACTGCGTCGATGCTGGGGTTATCGCCACGGGCCAGCAGTGCATCACGTGCTTGCTGGACTGCGTGTCTGTCGATGCCGGCACGTGCCATGGTGTACTCCGCTTGTTTTGTACCGTGGTATGTACCATGTATAGGCGAGCATTGTGAGGGCTACAGGTTATGATTTCAACGGATTTCACACGGCTCAGGGGTATGGATGCGGCAGGGATCTTGGGGCCGCTGCGCGATCTTTTGGACCGCTGCTCCCCGGCAAGTCCTATATCAACGCAGCAGGCGTATCAACATCCCGCAACACCCCGGCGTCCTGAGTTTCGTACACCACCACCTGCGCCCGGTGCCGTTGCAGCACCGAGCGCGCACCTTCATCGCCAGCAAGCGTGGCAAGCTCAGGCCAGAACCCACGCCCGAACACAACCGGGTGCCCGTTCTGCCCCTGATGTCGCGCAACCACGATAACCGCCTCACCGGCCAAGCCAGTCAGCCCGCGCAAGGTAGCCGGCAGTATCCACGGCATATCGCCCAGCACGATGGCAACCGCCCGCGCATCACTGTCGGCAAGCGAAGCAACACCCGCCGCAAGGCTATGGCCCATGCCCAAGCCGGCATCATTGCTATGCACCACTCGGCAACAGGCCGGCAAGCCGTGCCCGGCAGCGGACTCCCCGGCGCGCAATACCACACGCACCTCGTCGAACACACCCAGCGCCCGCTCGACACTGTGCTGCAACAAGCTGCGGCCATCGGCCAACACGGCTTTGCGCTTGTCACTGCCAAACCGCGAACCCTGGCCGGCAGCAAGTACCAGCGCGACGACCGTCACAGCGCCTCGCGGGCGATGCCGCTGCGGGTGCGCAGAATATCGGCAAGCACTGCCAAGGCGATCTCCGCCGGGGTCTTGCTGCCCAGGTTCAGGCCGATGGGCGCATGAATACGCGCCATCTCGGCCTCGCCCAGCCGGCCAATGCGGCGCAGCCGCTCGCGGCGTTTGGCAGAGGTGGCTTGCGAGCCCATTACACCTATATAGAACGCTTCGGTTCTTACCGCTTCGAGCATGGCCAGGTCATCAATCTTCGGGTCGTGGGTCAGTGCTACCACTGCGGTATCGCGGTGGCAGCCGCCATTGGCGATGAACAGCGAGGGCAGTTCACGACGGATTTCTATCCCGTCCAGCACCACATTGTCCATCACCTCGTCCCGAGGGTCGCACAGCACGACCTCGAACCCCAGGCCCTTGCCGAACTCTGCACAGAAATGCGCCACGCTCGAATAACCGGCCAGCAGCAGGCGCTGGGCAGCGCCAATGCGCAGCCGAATGCTGTCAGCACCTTGTTCTACACGTGGCCCTTGGCTTTGGTCATCGCGCAACTGCCACGCCCCCGTTACCAGGTTCACCTCGCGCAACAAGCGGCGCCGGCCCAGCAGCGCGGCCTCAAGTTCGGCCAGGTGTGCCTGTGTGGCACAGTCACCGGGCAGGTTTTCCACCAGCACATCGAGAACACCGCCGCAGGGCAGGCGGATGTTGGCGCGGCTGTCGCTGCCATCGCCATATCGCACCACGGCAACGGGTGTTGCGAACTCGCCGAGGGCCACGCGAGCGAGGAAATCCTCCTCGACGCAGCCCCCGGAAAGCGAGCCGACCCAATGCCCACCCTCGCTGACCGCCAGCAACGAACCCGGCGCCCTGGGGGCCGAGCCATAGGTGCAAAGCACGGTGCAAAGCCAAACACGCAGGCCGTCACGCGACCACTGGCCCGCCCGCTGCACCACCTGCAGGTCAAGATGCTGCACGGGTCAATCCGCCTTCAGCTGGGCCAGCTGTTCAGTGCTCAGGTCGCCCGGCAGCCCCCCCCATGCTTCACGCAGGTAGTTGACCATGTCAGTCAGCTGCTGGTCGTCGAGCTTGCCGGCAAAGCCGGGCATCGGCTGCATACGCTCAAAGCCTGTGAACTGCTGTTCGCGGATGCCGTCGAGCATCACTTTGACCAGGTTGCGCGAGTCGGCCTGGCGCAAAATAGTGTTGCCCTTCATGGCCACCGCGATATGCGGCTTGCCCTCACCGTCGGCACCATGGCAGCCGGCGCAGACGTTGAGGTACTGCTGGCGTCCACGCTGGCTACTGGCGGTCATGGTTTCGTGGGCCACTGCTTGCACCACACGGGCCGCCGGCGGCTGGTCGCCCAGCAGGTAGGTGGCCATGGCCGACAGGTCGCCGTCTTCTAGATGCTGGGTGCTGTGGTGCACCACCGGGTACATCTCGTTGAACATGCTGCCCTGGGCGCTCATGCCGTGCTTGAGGAAGGTCGCAAGGTCTGGCTGGGTCCAGCCGCGCTCGGCGAGGTCCTTGGCCAGCAGGCTTGGCGCCAGGTAGCCATTGAGTACCCCGCCGCTCAGGCGCTTGTCTTGCTCCAGCGCGCCGATGAGGTTACGCGGGGTGTGGCACTCGCCGCAGTGCCCAAGCACCTCGACCATGTACTGGCCGCGTTGCCAGGCTTCGCTGTTGCCCGCGGCCGGCTGCACCTGCACGCTCTTGCCGTACAGCAGGTTCCAGCCCATCAGGCCGGTGCGCACGTTGAACGGGAAGCTCAGGTCGGTGGTGGGTGCTGCGCGGTTGATCGGCGCGACGCTCTGCAGGTAGGCGTGGATCGCGTCGGCGTCTTCGCGCTTGATCAGGTGGTACGAGGTGTACGGCATGGCCGGGTACAGGTTGGCGCCGTCCTTGCGCTTACCCTCGGTCAGGGCCGCGAAGAACTCATCATCGCTGTAATTGCCAATGCCGTGCTGCTTGTCGGGGGTGATGTTGGTGCCATAAATGGTGCCGAACGGCGAGTGAATCGGCAGGCCACCGGCATACGGCGCGCCGCCTTCTGCGGTGTGGCAAGCCATGCAGTCGGCGGCACGGGCGAGGTATTCACCGCGTTTGATCACCTGTTGGTCCGCTGCCTGCGCCGCAAAAGCGAACACCGCACCAATGGCCAGGGCCAGGTTGCTGAACACACGCGTCATGCTCAACCCTCCTTGACCAGGCCGAGGTCGCCCAGCACATCGCGGGTGGCCTCGTAATAGCGCACGTAACCGGTGCAGCGGCACACATGGTGGCCAAGACTGGCCTCAATGGCACCTTCGAGCTCGCTCTTTTTCAGCGGCTTGCGCTGGGCGTTTTCCACCAGCACCGTGGCCGCATTGACGAAGCCTGGGGCGCAGTAGCTGCACTGGAAAGCAAAGCGCTCGACGAACTTTTGCTGGATGGGGCTCAGCGCAACCGGGTTTCCGGCGTCGTCCAACTGGGCATGGCCTTCGATGGTGCGCACCTTCTTGCCCTCGAAATAGTGGGCGCCGGTGATACAGGTGCGCACTTCCTCGCAGGTGCCATCCGGGTTGTCGACGATCACCACGCAGGCATGGCAGATACCCTGGCCGCAGCCAAGGCGCGAGCCGGTAAGGTTCTGGTATTCGTGCAGGTAATCGAGCATCGCCAGGTCATCAGGGACCACCTCGGTGACGACGGGTTGACCGTTGAGGGTCAGTTGCAACTTACGGTCAGCCATTGAGGGCCTCCTTGATGCGCGCAGGAGTGATCGGCAGGTCGCGTACACGCTTGCCGATGGCGTGGGCCACGGCGTTGCCGATAGCGCCCACCACAGGGATCATCACCACTTCGGCGATGCCTTTGGACGGGTCGGTTGGCGACAGGGGCGGCAGGATCTCCGACGTCTGTTGCCACACCGCCACGTGCCTGGCCATCGGCAGGCGATAGCGGTTGAAGTTCCAGTCCCCCTCCCCCGGCCCGCCTTCGTACAGCGGCATTTCCTCGAGCAAGGCATGGCCGATGCCCATGGCGATACCGCCTTCAAGCTGGCCCTTGACCAACTCCGGTACCAATACCCGGCCGCACTCGACCCAGCTGTGGTGGTTGAGCACGTGCACCTCGCCACTGCCCTTCTTGACCTTGACCTCGACAATGGTCGCCACTGGGCTGTAGTAGGTCACCATGGCATTGTTGAGCTGGGTCGCGGGGTACAAGGCATTTGTCCGGTCCAGCAGGTGGAAACCGTTGCTGTTCATCTGCGCCTTCTTGGCAGTTGGCGCGCCATCGCCGTACTTCACCGCCAGTGCATCGAGCGGCAGGCGGTCAGGCACACCATCGATCACAAAGTCTGCTTCAGCCCAGCTCCAGCGGTTGAACCCGTGCACGCTGGCACCGGTCACCAGGCCCATTTCATGGGCTTTGCGGGCAAGTTCGGCAAATGGGATGGGTGCCAGGCCGTTACCGGTCAGCGCGCCATTGACCCACACCGCGTTTTCGCGGCGCACCACCAACGGGTTGGCCTGGCCGCCGAACGGGCCTTGGCGCCACAACGCCAGGGCTGCCGGCCACAGGCCATGATTGAACAGCACGCGTGCCGCTTCGCGGGTGGCGTGGCTGAAATAGAACGCCGAATTGGTCGCGGACGACGGCGACGCCAGCTTGCCAACCCAACGCGGGTCACGCAGCGCGGCGTCCTGCTCGGCCTGGCTGATCAGGTAGGGGTTGGCGCTGGTGCTCAGTTGCAGTTCTGGCCATTCGGTTTGCGCGGTCTGGACGTGGTCGGCGACGCGGCCCAGGAAGTCGCTGACAACCAAGGCCTGGGAAGTGGACATGCCCGTGCCCAGCTCGGTGCCGATATGGCGCAGGGTGATTTGCCCGTCGGCGGCGAATTCCACCGCTGCCATGGGCGCTTCAGCGCCGGTACCGAAGTCTTTCTGGGTGATGGCAAAGCCGACGCCGTACCAGTTATCCGGGTCTTTGGCGTCCATTGCCTGCTTGCGCGCATGGCGGGTTTTCCACCATTCATGCTCGCCAGCCTTGTCGAGGATTTCGTGCAGGCGCAAGGCACCGGCAGGCACTGCGCCCTGGGTGTTCTTCATGCCCGACTTGAGTGCGTTCTTGCGGCGCAGCTCGATGGCATCGACACCCAGGCGGTCGGCAATTTCATCAACCATCATTTCGGTGGCAGCCATGCTCTGCAGGGTGCCGTAACCCCGCATGGAGCCGGCCTCGACACCGCGCGAATGGTAGGCGGTGACCGACAGGTCATTCTGCGGCATGTAGTAGATCGACTGCGCCGCGGTGGCGCCGACAGCGGCAACCGAAGGGCTGTAGTTGATGCGCCCGCCGCCATCGACAGTCATCTCGGCGCGGAAAATCTGGAAGCTCAGGTCGTTCTTGTCCACCGCCAGTTGGTAGCGGATATCGAACGGGTGGCGCTTGATGCCGCTCTGGAACTGCTCGTAGCGGTCATTGGCCAGGCGAATCGGCACGCCGGCACCATACAGCGCAGCTACGGCGGCGTAGAACACAAAGATATTGTTGTCCTTGGAGCCATAGCCGACGGTGTAGCCGGGGTGCATGTTCAGGTGCTTGAGGCCGAAGCGCGACGGCTTGATCATGTGCACGCACTCGTGCGCCACCTCGAACGGGCACTGGGTCGCGACGACAAAATGCAAGGTGCCGCTGGCCGCATCGAACCAGCCGTTGCCATTGTCTGGCTCTAGCGCTGCGGGCTCGATGGACGGCGTCTTGTAGCGTTCGTCGAACAGCAGCCAGTTTTCCGGCGGCTGGCTGAGTTGCTCATTGATGCGCCCGGCATAGAACAGGCCTTGCTCGGTCAAGGTGCCGTGCTGCTTCGGTTCGGCAGTCCATACCGGCTTGCGCGCCAGAATGGTCGGGAACAGCATGGTGTTCTTCAGGCTGGAGAACGCATCCTCATCGAACGGCGTAGCGCCACCAACCCGCACAAAGCGGAAGCTGCCGTATGGGTCGCGCTGGTACAGCGGCGCCTGGGCACCGTAGCGGATGGCCTGGTCGTTGAATTGCAGCTTGAGCTTGGCTTTACGGTAACGCTCGAAGTCGTGCCAGATCAGGATCGCCACCGGGTGGCCGATGAACATCGGCACCTGCCCTGGCGGCAGCAGCGGGTCTGGGGAGTGTGCCTCAGGCCAGGCGATGCCGTCCTTTTTCAGGTCCTCGGCGGTAACGATGCGGTCAGGCTGCAGGCTGTCGCCGAGCAATGCCAGGTCAAAGCCGGCATAGATGCGGTCGGCCTTGGTGGCCTTGAGCAGCATCGCGTGGCCTTGCTGCTGCGGCCAGCCGGGCATGTCCTTGGCACGAATATCACGGGCAAAGACCTTGCTGCCGCAGACTTTGGACAAGGAGTCATTGCGAAAACGCGCCTTGCCGTCGTTGTTCATCCACTTTTGCGCCGAGGTGGTAACGCGGCTTTCCATCAGGGCGGCGAAGGCCTGGCTGCCGAGTGGCGCCAAGGTCACACCGACACCGGCAACCAGCCCGCCTTGCAGGAACGAGCGCCGGGAGAAATCACGGTTGGACATGGTTTGATCCTTGTGGGCAGTTCAGGCGCTGCCCTTGTTTTTCTGATGCAGGTGGCTGCAACCGCAGCCTGAGGGCGCGCACGATCACAAAATCTGACCTCTAAGTCAACATACACCGCTTGTTACATTCGTCTTAGTCAAGCGGACACTTTGTCGCGCAACTGGCCTGAACAGGTTATGGATAACCGGCAAATAAATACCGGCAATGTGCCAGTAGTCATTGTGTTGTCATCTTCCTGTCGTATTTTCAAAAGCTCACCCAGGGTCGGGGAAGCCAGCTGTGATCCGCCGTTATCTTTCTTCTGCAGGGCTGTTGCCGCTGCTGCTGCTCATGCTGTGTGTCGTTACCCTCGCCTTCCTGTGGGGCCTGCACTTCAGCCAAAAAGCCGCCTCGCGCCAGGATGCGCTCTCGGCAAAAGCCGCCGAACACTTGAACCTTGCCAGCATCGTCGGGGAAAACCTGCGCCAGTTGGTGGACCGTGCGCAGGCAGTAGGCCGCGTCACCCAGGACGACATGCTGCGCCTGCGCCAGGGCAACCTGAGCCTTGCGCGGGTCCTGGCTGAAGACCCGGTGTTCAAGCGCATGAGCCTGTACGACCACAATGGCCGGCTGCTCTCCTCAAGCCATGCCGACGAACCCGGGCAATTGCCCCAGGCGTGGCTTGAACAGCTCCAGGCCCACGTCGCCCGGCATGGTTTCAAGGCGTTCATGCCTGCCACCCCGGCGCCGACTACAGCCTCAGCGCTGCCCGACTGGCGCCTGCCGTTCGTGCTGCCACTGACTGACATCAGCGGCCGCGAGGTCGACACCATCCTGGTGGTACAACTGGACATCGGCTACCTGGCGGTGCTGTTCCAGCACATCGACCTGGGCCGCACTGGCCTGATGCGCCTGCTCCAGGACGATGGTCGCGAGCGCCTGCGCATCGACACCAGCGGCGTGGTGGTTGCCGGCGACAGCCTGGTGCCAAGCCTGCCTGACAAGGCCGAAGACACCGGCCAGCTTACCCAGTACAGCCTGACCGGCGCCTACCAGAGCCTCTACCGGCGGGTGCCGGAGCGAGGTTTCAGCGTGGTGGTCAGCCAGCGCAACGAAGAAATCCTTGCCCCTTGGGCGCTCGCCGCCAGCCGCCAGTTGTGGCAGAACCTGGCCATGACCTTGATGATTCTGGCCAGCCTGGCCTGGGGGCTGCGCCTGCTGCGCAAGCGCCAGGAGGCGTTCGCCGAGCTTGAGCGCGCCCAGCAGGTCAACCAGCAATTGATCGGCCGCCTTGAAGACGAGCACCGGCGTAGCAGCCACGCCGCGGCCACCGACCACTTGAGCGGGCTGCACAACCGCCGCCAGTTCGTCGAAGTAGCCACCCAGGCGCTTGCCCAGCAGCGCGGCAAGCGCCGTTTGCTGGCGATTCTGTTCATCGACATGGACCGCTTCAAATCGATCAACGATTCGTTGGGGCACAAGGTGGGTGACCTGTTGCTGCAAGCGGTCGCCGGGCGCATTCAGCGCATGCTCGACCCCGGTGACGAAGCCTCGCGCTTTGGCGGCGACGAATTTGTGGTGCTGCTGGCCGGCGAGCGCAGTGAAGAGCAGATCAACGCCTGGGTGCGCGTGCTGGTCGAGAAACTGTCGGCCACCTATGCCCTGGACGGCCAGGAGGTCAACACCAGCCCAAGCGTGGGCGTCAGCATCTGCCCACGTGACGGCCAGGATATCGACACACTGATCCGCTGCGCCGACGCCGCCATGTATTCGGCCAAACAGGCTGGACGCGCCCAGTACCGGTTCTTCGACCCCTCGCTGAACCTGTCGGACATTCAGGCGTTCACCCTGGAACAAGCCTTCGGCAACGCCTTGGCCGAGCGCCAGTTCGTGTTGCATTTTCAGCCGCAGATCCGCCTCGATACCCTGCAGGTAATCGGCTACGAGGCGTTGGTGCGCTGGCAACACCCCGAATTCGGTTTGCTCTACCCTGACCGTTTCATCGGTGTTGCCGAGCGCAGCGGGTTTATCGTCGATCTGGGCTGGGAGGTGTTGCGCCTGGGTTGCGAAGAGCTGGCCCGTTGGGCTGCCCGCAAGCAAGCGGCGCACCTGGCGGTAAATGTCTCAGCCTTGCAACTGCGTCAGGCCGACTTCAGCGAGCGCCTGCTGGCCGAACTTGTCAGCTACGGTCTTGAGCCAAGCCGCCTGGAGCTGGAAATCACCGAAACCACGGTGCTCGACCCCGAGGGGACGGCTGTCGAGCACCTGTACCGCCTGCGGGCGGCCGGCATGGGTATCAGCCTGGATGACTTTGGCCGTGGCTACGCAGGCTTCGCCCACTTGCAGTCACTGCCGTTGTCCCGGCTGAAGATCGACCGCGCACTGATCGCGCCGCTGTCCAACAGCTACGACGATAGCCCCATCGTGTCCTCGACCATCATTCTGGCCAAGCGCCTGGGCCTGGAGGTGGTGGCCGAGGGGGTCGAAACCCGCGAGCAACTGGTGTGCCTGAAACTGGCCGGTTGCGATATCGCCCAAGGTTATCACTTCAGCCGGCCGCTGTCGCAAGCGCAGTTGTATGAGTACCCACCGTTTACCGGCGCCGAGGTGAACGCATGCGCGTAGTCAAAACCCTGTGTGCCGTTGCCGTGCTGCAACTGCTGGTCGGTGCCGTGCAGGCCAAGTGCACACCGCACAGCCTGAGGCTTGCGGTGATTCCTATCAAAAGCGTCGAGGACATGACCCGCGAGCACCAGCCGCTGATAGAGCGCCTGGCCAAGGCTGCCGGGGTGCCGGTGGAACTGGTGGTGAGCAGCTCCTACGAAAGCGTGGTCGATGCGATTGTTTCAGGCGGCGCCGACATCGCCCGGCTGGGCCCGGCGTCGTACATTCTGGCGCACCGCCGCGATCAGCGTATCGAGCCATTCGCAACCCTGACCCTCAACGCCGGCCCCTATACCGCCGCGGGCAGCCACTATCAGGCGCTGCTGGTAACCCGCGCAGGCGGGCCGGCCACCCTCAGCGCCCTGCGCGGCACGCGGGTGGCGCTTAGCGACCCGGCAAGCACCTCGGGGAGCCTTGTGCCCAGTGTCGAGTTTGCCGGCAAGGTTGGCGCACCGCTCAAAGGCTACTTTGCCGCGCTGGTATACGCCGGCAGCCACGACAAGGCGCTGCAAGCAGTGCTTGAAGGCCGCGTCGACGCCGCGTTCGTCGCAAGCGAACGCGCCGATGCGTACCTTGCCAGCAACGCCCTGGCCCCCACGCAGTTGCAGGTACTGTGGCGCTCGGCGCCGATCTACTATGACCCCTATGTGTTCAGTGCGAGCCTGTGCCCGGCGCTGAAAACCAAGCTGCGCAAGGCAATGCTGGAAGACCCCGCTGCACTGGCCAGTTTTGTCGCCTCGCAGAACGCCACCGGGTTGGTAGCGGTGGGCCACAAGCAATACGCCGGGCTGGAGAAAATGATGGAAGCTTCGCAGCTGCCCTGAGGATGTGCTTTGCTTATAACAAGCCCGCAATGGAGCACAGCCGATGAAGATCGTCGCAACCCGCATTCTCGTCGATGACCAGGCCAAGGCCCAGGCCTTCTACCACCATGTGCTGGGTTTCCAACCCAAAGATGACATTGCCATGGGCAAGCACCGCAGGATCAGCCTCACCTCCCCCAACGACCCCCATGGCGTTGAGCTACTGCTCGAACCTGACGTACACCCTGCGGCCAAAACCTACAAGGCCGCCCTCAAGCAAGACGGCATCCCCGCCACCTCGTTCAGCGTGCGTGATGTGTACGCCGAGTACACCCGCCTGCGCGCCGCCGGGGTGCACTTCACCCAAAGCCCCGAAGCGGTCGGCACGCAGATCATCGCGGTGTTCGATGACACCTGCGGCAACCTTATCCAGATCGCCCAGCGCCACTGAGCGCATGCAGACAGGCCACGGCCGTTGGGCTACATTGCCCGCTTCCATCAGCGCAGCCACAACAAGGAAAACCCATGCGCTATGAATTCAGCGAAGTGCTCAACGACCTGGTCGACTATTTTCTGCTCGGTGATATCCAGCTACTCGAAAGCTTCAAACAGCAGCATGAACTGCCCGATGACCTGGCCCGCGCCTTCACCACCGGCGACAGCGGCGACCTGGCCGTCGCTGAGGGGGTAATCCTGCCCTTGGCCGGTGTCGACAACCTGCCCTACCACATCCTGTTCACCCTCGACGGCCGCACCCCGGCGCTGCTTGAGCCCGGCAGCCGTCTCAAGCACAGGCGCAACGGCTACCGGCTCAAGGTCGAGAACCGCGCCCTCCTGCTGTTCACCTGGCGCATCCTGCAGCATTTCACCAACAAGACCCTCGGCGACCTGATGGCGCGCTACCAGGAGCCGGGCCGGCCAATCATCGAGCTGGATAACGGCTGGTATGAGGTCGAAGTGCTGGCCGGCGCGCTGGTCCGTGATGGCCTGTACGAACCTGCATTCGAATTCGTGCTGACAAAGGCCTGGGGGCGCGGCACTACGGGCAGCATAGACCTGGGCTACCGCTACACCCTGCACGGCTATTTCGACTGAAGCGTGCGATCTTCCAGCAGCTTGATGAACATGCTCAAACTGCGCGATACCGTGCCGCGGCGCCACACCAGCCAGGTTTTCAGGTAGCGGAAGTCTTCTGCCATCGGCCAGGCGCTGACGGTGCTGCAGCCGGGCATGTTGTCGAGCATGCTGCGCGGCATCATCGCAAGCCCGGCGCCTGCGCTGACACAGGCCAGCATGCCGTGGTAAGACTCCATTTCGTGAATTTTGCCGGGTACCGCCTGGTCGTGGACAAACCAGCTTTCAAAGTGGTGGCGGTAAGAGCAGTTGGCCCGAAAAGCGTAGATATTCGCGCCATTCACATCCCGTGCGCGGGTCACCGGTGGGTGGTGCAGCGGCGCGATCACGGTCATTTCTTCCTCGAACACAGGCATGCCTTCAAGGGTCGGGTGCAGCACCGGGCCATCGACGAAGGCGGCCACCAGGCGCCCGGACAATACTCCTTCGAGCATGGTCCCTGACGGGCCGGTGGACAGGTCCAGGTCTACCTTGGGGTAGCGCTGGTTATACGCGGCCAGCAGCGCCGGTATACGCACAGCGGCTGTGCTCTCCAGCGAACCCAGGGCAAAGGTGCCCTGCGGGTCTTCGCCCGCCACGGTCAGCCGCGCCTCATGCACCAGGTCAAGAATGCGCCGGGTGTATTCAAGAAAGTTCCACCCCGCCGGCGACAGGCGCAGCCGGCTTTTTTCGCGGATGAACAGCTCGACGCCCAGGTCCTCCTCCAGTTGCTTGATGCGCGTGGTGAGGTTCGACGGTACCCGGTGAATATGCTGCGCGGCCGCGCTGATGCTGCCGTGTTCGGCCACCGCCTTGAAGATTTCCAGTTGCACCAGGTCCACAATCATTCTCCAAACGTGAATGTTTCGCTCATTATTATTCAGTTTTCATTAAGCCGCGCCACCACTAGTCTGAGCTCACTCATTCATAACAACAGAGCACCCGCCATGAGCGAGATCAGCAGCCTGACCCACGCCATCTCCGTCGACCCGTATACCGGCGAGCAGATCGGCCACTACGCCTTCGACACCGACGCCGCACTGGAAGCGGCGCTGCAACGCGCCAAGGTTGGCTACAGCCAGTGGCGCAAGGTGTCGCTGGGTCAGCGCAGCGAATACCTCAATGCCCTGGCCGATGCCCTGCAGGCCGACGCAGAAGCGTTCGCGCAAATGATCGCCCGCGAAATCGGCAAGCCGATCAGCCAGGCGCGCGGTGAAGTCAGCAAGTGCGTCGGTTTGTGCCAGTGGTATGCCGAGCACGGCCCGGCAATGCTGGCTGCCGAGCCGACCCAGGTCGAAAAAGCCCGCATCGAATACCGCCCGCTGGGCCCGATTCTGGCGGTAATGCCGTGGAACTTCCCGCTCTGGCAGGTGCTGCGTGGCGCCGTCCCTGCCCTGTTGGCCGGTAATACCTACGTGCTCAAGCACGCACCGAACGTGATGGGCAGCGCCTACCTGCTGGCCGACCTGTTCAAGCGCGCCGCGTTGCCTGAAGGGGTGTTCGAGGTACTCAACGTCACCCCCGAAGGCGTGACCCGCGCCATCAACGACCCACGCATCGCCGCAGTGACGCTGACCGGCAGCGTGCGCGCCGGCATGGCCATCGGCGCTCAAGCCGGCGCCGCGCTGAAAAAATGCGTGCTCGAACTGGGTGGTTCCGACCCGTTCATCGTACTGGCCGACGCCGACCTGGACGCTGCCGTCAAAGCCGCTGTCATTGGCCGCTACCAGAACACCGGCCAGGTTTGCGCTGCTGCCAAGCGGCTGATCGTCGAAGAAAGCATTGCCGAGGCGTTTACCGCCAAGTTCGTCGAGGCGACCCGTGCGCTAACCGTCGGCAACCCGCTGGCCGACGCCACCTATATTGGCCCGATGGCCCGCTACGACCTGCGCGACGAGCTTGATGGGCAGGTCCAGGCCACCTTGGCCGAAGGCGCTACCCTGCTGCTGGGCGGGCACAAGGTCGATGGCGTGGCCAATTTCTATGCGCCAACCGTGTTTGCCAACGTCACGCCCGAGATGACGGCGTTCAAGCAGGAGCTGTTTGGCCCGGTGGCGGCAATTATCAGCGCCCGTGATGCCGAGCATGCTGTGGAGCTGGCCAACGACAGCGATTTTGGCCTGGCGGCGACCATTTACACCGCCGACTACGCGCTGGCCGAGCGCATGACCGAAGCGCTGGATACCGGTGGTGTATTTATCAATGGTTACTGCGCCTCCGACCCCCGTGTGGCCTTTGGCGGGGTGAAGAAGAGCGGCTTTGGGCGGGAGCTCTCGCACTTTGGCGTGCGTGAGTTTACCAATGCGCAGACGGTGTGGCTGGATCGCAACTGATCGATGCCTTCGCCAAGCTCCGGGGCCGGCCTCCGGAGCTTCGCTCCGAAAACCGGCCTGAAGGTGTGCATCATGGCAAATTGCTAACTCTGCTAGCTCATGCAATTGCCGCGCTGCGCATTCTTCGCTCGAACCAAAGCAGATCAGGTAGCGTATTGGCCTCCTCTGGCTCACTGGCTTCTTCTTCACCTGCGAACGCATACGCCGCCAGAGTGTCCCGGTAAACCTTACCCACAACCCCCACCGAGAACATATTGGTGCAGAATTCGACGTTAGCCGAGAATTGACTGGTACATGCATAAAGCCTTATCCGTGGCAGACCACACCTGCACCGCACAATCGTCGTTGCGGGTCTTTGCCTTGAGTTCGGTGGTCGAGGTCTGGTGGATGCGCATGATCACATCGTCGGCAGTGGTGGTGAACGCCCACTGTGCAGTGGCGTCCAGCTTGTCGGCGGTGAGCGTGGCCTTGACCCCTTCGAGGGTGACGATGGTGTCGGTTTCGATCACCTGGCGGGCGTTGCGCAGGACGGTGCGGTAGCCGTACAGGATGAGGCCCAGGGGGTTGCCGTGGGCGTCGCATTGGTACTCGGCCATCACGGGGGGCGTGGTCTCGGGGGGGATATCGCCACAGGCAAGCGCTGGGAGATCAGGCAAGCCCAAGGCTGGAGCAATGCTGTTCTGGCCCTTGTCCTGATAATAGTAGCGATACGTCAACGAGCCTTCGGTCGCTGTTATTTTCTCAAGTTGGGCGGCTGTACTAAAAACCATAGAACTGGCGGGAAAGACAGGATCCGAAATATAGTCATTCGTGACCTCCTCTGCCTTGTCGCACGCAAAGTCCTTCAGGTCGCGCAGGTACTCAACCGCGTTTAACCAGCGAAACACATCAGTAAAGTTTGTTTTCAGCGGCGGATAAAAAATCTCACCAATAACCGAAATTAAACACTTAGTACTAAAGTGCAACTTGTCTGCACCCAAATACGACCTGAGAATGATCGACTCCGAATTCTCCGCGCTAGCACTTTCAACGCTTTTAAACCTGTCAACATAGAAAGCCAGTAGCGCAAATTTGGGCTGACGCTCACCAAGGGAGGTTTCGGGAGCTAGTTTGTACTCTAAATTTTCAGCAGCCTGATGCACGTCGTAAATCAACACAGGCTCGCTATTCTCGTTAGGGGCAGAGTCAGAAACAGAGGGCAAGCCGTAGGAAGCAGAGTTTTTTAGTTCGCCTGAATACTCAACTACGTCGAAATCCTTACACCACGCTATCGCAGTGAATAGTTCCACCCTTGGAACCCTAACACTCTTAACGGACCTGGATAAACTATTAGGATCTCTCACATAAAGATCGACAAAAGACTCATTACCACTTGAAGAAAAGACCACCTCTCCTTGCGCATTATAACGTGTATGATGGCTGTTGTTCAGGGCGCTAATTTTTACAGTATAGCCGCCTCGAGGTTGCGAATAGCTTCCAACATAGTCATAGGATACCTCATGATTTTCCGCGCCACCTGCAGCAACCAATCTATATTTGCCTACGCGCGGCAAAGCGGGACGCTTATCTTTAAATGGCGCGCTTTTCGCTTGGTATTCCACCCTCTCAACCGACCCATCCAGCTCTTCTAAACGATACAGCACACGATCGAGCGTTGGGTCGACGGCGTAAGAGCAGTTAACTTGCTGGCACACCTGTTTTTTCTCAAGTCGCTGCAGCTTCATCAGCAAATAGTTCTCAAGCGATAGCTGCACATCAAAACACTCGCTGCTGCCCGGCCAAATACTCATCTTGACCCGTGCATGGTCATAGACAGCCTTGAATAGTTGCTCACTACCACTGCATACTTGCTCCAACAAAAACTGACCTTTCTGTCTTTTCCATGTCAGCTCCAGCTTTTCACCGTACGGTGACATGATTTCAGCAGGCAGTAGTTGCACGAATGGACGCTGGTAGTAAGCGATTTGCTGATCAATCTCTTTCGTTTTCTCACGCCACTTGCTCATGGCTTCGGCGTAATCAATCGCCGCCGCGCCGTAATACACCCCCACACAGAGTACGGCTAACGCCCACTGGGTCGCTGTCGAAGGCTTGGCTGGAAACTCGGGTGTTGATTTTTTCTTTATAGCCTTTAACAAACGGATGATTTCCATGCGGAACTCATCATTCGGCTCATCGGTATCGCCACCCGCCGCTTGCGGCACGCTCAATAGCTCGCGCCGTCCGCTGGGAAGGTCCAGCGTGAAGGTAGTGTAATCGTGCGTGCAACTGATGAAGCAGGCGGGCTTTTGCAAGCGCTTCCCTTCACCCAACTGGGTCCACTCTTCATCAGTAAATGTAAGGGTCACCCCGTCTGCCAGCGTCAGCCGACGGTCGCGTATTTCCAGGCTCGCAAAACGCCACGCCCAACCATCGCCCAGCCCTGCTTCATTACCCCGCAAAGGTGAATAGTGCAAAGTGAGATCGCACACCGGGCCTCTTCCGCGCAAGCCTTGCAGTGTAGCAATTGGGTAGTGGGCATGGAACAACCCGGTGCGCGGGTCAACCCCAGTCTCGCTCTCGCCCGCGGTGTCGAATACTTCCGAACCACAGGTGTTGCCGTAGTCCTCACACAAGTGATTGTTTGGCGTGTACGCAGGGGGAGCAGCCGGTGCCTTGAAGGAAATAGCGGTACCCCTTGGCCAGAGGAAATTATCGTCGAGGTAGCCCAGGTAACCCACCTCAAACTCGGCACCGCCAGCCTCATGGTCTGGATAATCAAAATCGACATAAAAAGCAGATTTACCACCGCGCCCAAGCGCGAACGCGCTTGCCGTCATGGATTGAATACCCATATGGGTTGGAGCGAATCGACTAATAACGTTTTTATCATTGCAGCGCCGGACGTTCAGTACTCGATAACCCCGAGCACGCGCAGTGTCGCTCAACACAAAGACGGTTTCACCTTTGCACCGCTCAACAACCAAGGCACCGTGCGAAAGATACTTTTTAAAATCGAGTGCAGTACGACTTTCCAGACTGGAAGTGCTACTGCCGGCTGCCTTCGCCGGTGTGTCAATAGGCAACCGCCGACTGTCCAACATAGAATCCTGGTAACTTGCAACATCCCCCAGGTTGTCCAGTTCCACCAACAACCCAGCAAAGCGCGGCGACCACAACCGCCAATCTCCCGTCCCGGCAGCAGCGCTATCCGCAGCACCGTCCGCCGCCTGGCGCCAGGCGCGCAACTGCGGCCAACCTTGCTTCTCGATGAACTCGGCCAAGGCGGTCTCCCACGCAGACTGGTCCTTTAGCTGATCAGGCTTGAACACGGCCTGCCCCAGCAATACCCGGCTGTACGGGTGACGCACCGTCACCAGCGCTACATCCGTTTCGGCCTTCCAGGCACTGGCCAACGCCGGCCCTTCCACCCAGTTGTCGCGCCCCGGCAGCGAACTGAATACCCGAATCGCTTCGCCACGCTGCCACAGGCTGGCCGCAGTGCTGCTTGCCGGTTTCTCTTTATTGCCTACCTGAAGCCAACCGCCCAAGCTGGATTTATTGAGCGCTGCGCCGAACGCGGTCAGCCACTTGCCTGCTGCGCACTGCGTCTTGCTTGGCGTCCAGCTGAAACTGTCGAGCAAACGATGGGAAAAGGCATCATACGCCCACACCTGCACCGCCTTGTCGGCATCAAGTGCCAGCCCCCCATCCACGTCCTGGCCCGTCCACCATTGGGCTTCGTTGAGGGTCACGCACAGCTCGGAACCTTG
>NZ_JABWRG010000058.1:0-31278 GCF_014268825.1 Pseudomonas sp. SWRI51
ACACAAGGCCGCTCCTACAGGAGGTCGCGTTCGTCTGTAGGAGCGGCCTTGTGTCGCGAAAGGGGTGCGAAGCGCCCCCCGGCCCTGGCAGGCCTCAATGGGTGGTAAACCGCTGATGCACCGGCGATGCCCTCGGCGTCAGCGCCAAGGCCAGCTGTGTACGGTTGTGCATGTGGGTCAGGCGCAGCACCTGCGAGACATAGAGTTTTACCGTGTTCTCGGTAATGCCCAACTCGCAGGCAATCTGGTAATTGGTCTTGCCCTTGCTCACCAACTGCGCCACCTCAAGCTGGCGCGGTGAGAGCTTTTCGAAGGCTGGCGGCAACTCACACTCGCCTTCCGCAGCATCGGTGGCGCGGCGGTGGGTGCCTTGGCCACGGGCTTTTTCCAGATCCTGGTAAAGGTCGTCGATCGACTCGGCCAGCTCCTGCAACCGCTGGTTCAGGCTACCCAGCTCGCGGAAGTTGCGGCGCCGCTCCAGCAGCGCTTCTTCCTGACGGCGCAGGCCCTCTAGCAGCTCTTCAAGGTCCATCGGCTTCTGGTAGTAATCGGCGAAGCCTTCGCGCAACGCACGGATCACATCCTGCTTCTCCGCACGGCCCGTGAGCATGATGGCCTCGAACATGCGTTGGTGGCCGGCGATCTGCTTGAGCGAACGCACCAGTTCGATGCCATCGCGCTCGGGCATGTGCAGGTCGCACAGCACCAGGCCAATGCCGTCATCGGCCTCGAAGCGCTCGATGGCCTGGTCGGTGGAGTGGGCCGGCACGCAGCGGTAGCCCTTGGCTTCGAGGTATTCACAGAGTTCTTCGACGATCAACGGCTGGTCGTCGACAACCAGTACTTTCACCTCACTGACGGCTTTGTTCACGATCAACTCCCTGTTGGATCGGCCCTGCTCCCGGGCCAGTTGCTCTGGCAGCACGACCAGTAGTCGCACTTTGCAATTATGTTCATGGACTCTAGACCGTGATTCGACGTTCAGCCGGGCTTATTGGATCCAGACGGACGTCAGCAGAAAGCCTGCCAGTACGTACGGCGCGAATGGCTGCTTGTCACCGAGGGTTTCGGCAATGGTTTGCAAACGTTTTTTCAGCTTGGGGTTGAGCAGGGTCCACAGCCTGCGCCGGCTTAGTAGCCAGGCCACTACGGTTATCCCTGCGCCGATGAAGGTGCCAAGCACGTACTGCGGGCTGGTAGCCAGTGCCAGGGCGCCCATCAATTTGACGTCGGCGGCGCCGAAGCGCCCGAGCATGTAGCCGGGGAGGGTCAGCAGCATGACGATGGCCAGCGCCCAGCCCGCGTCGCTGGCGTCGGCGCCGATCCAGCTGTGGCCGGTGGCGAACAGCCACACCAGCGCGGCGGTGGCCACGCCCAAGGTGAGGGCATTGGAAATCTGACGTTCGCGGACATCTTGTTCGCTGCACAAGGCAAGCCACATCAAAAGAACAATGCTGTGCATTGGCAAATCGCCATCCCTATTCGTTGATCACTTCTATGCTGTCAGGCAGGTCTCACTGTCAGGGTAGACGCGAACATGCAAGCAGGCCCGGTCCGGCAACAAAAAGGCGCGGCAGCCATCGAGTTTGTCGCAGTATTCATGGTGTTTTTCGCGGTGTTCTATGGCCTTGTCAGCTACGCGCTGCCAATGCTCATGCTGCAGTCGTTCAACCAGGCCAGCAGCGAGGCAGTGCGCCGCTGTGTGGCGGTCGACCCGACCAGCGCCACGTATACCCAGGACGTCCAGGCCCTGGCCCATCAGGTGATGGGCCAGCAACTGGCGTGGATGCCGGCGGCGCTGGGCTTCAACCTGGCCACCGATACGCGGGTGTTGATCGGTGCGGACAAGCTATTGACCGTCAGCATCGACTACCCGCGTGAGCGGCTGGAGCGGGTGCTGCCGGTGCTGGTGCTGCCGGGCATCGGCGAGGTGCCCAGACTGCCCCCGCGCCTGCAAGCCCAGGCGAGCCTGCAGCTATGAGCGGCAGCCTGTTCGACCGCTGGCGTGGCGGTGCCAACGAGGATAGCCAGGCGCTGCCTGCGGTGGGCCTGCAATTCTGGCTGGACGACCACGCCAAGGTGCAGCGCCTGGCCGGGCCCCTGCGCAGCCTGCTGGCGCTGCCCGCGCAAGGCGCGATGCGGGTACACGACTACCTGGCGCGGCACAGCCTGCTGGTGCTCGAAGGCGAGCCCGCCGACTGGCAAGGGTTGCCGCTGGACCTGGACTTCAACACCTTGGCCGGCAATGCCCTGCATACCCGTGGCTGGCTGCAACGCCACGGCCAGGGCTGGCTGTTGCAGTTGTTCGACATCGGCGACCTGCTGCGCGAGCAGCGCTGGGACCGACAACGGCCGTTGTTCGGCGAAATCGGCAACGCCCTGCGCGAATGCGGCGCCGAACGCCTGGTGCAGACCACCGGTGAACAGTTGCAACTGATTGCCGGGCACTGGCAGGCCCGTTCGCTGCGCCTGCTGCTGCGCGAGCCGGGCGGCTGGCGCCACTACGCCAGTAGCGAGGCGCAGTGGCCATGGCCCGATGACAGTCGCCTGCAAGCCTGGCTGCAACAATTGCCTGGCGCTGCGCCCCTGGAGGTGGTCGGCCAGCCCGAGCTGCAAGCCTTGTGCGGTGGCGCAGCGTTGTATCTGGTGCCTTATCGCCAGGGCCGCGATACCGAAGCCTGGCTGTTGTGTGCCGATGTCGCCAACCTGCCCCCGGCGGATATGGCGCTGGCATTGGCGCGCACGGTGGTCGAGCCGTTGCTTGCCCGCTACCGGCGCCAGCAATTGCAGCAGCAGAGCGGCCAGCTCGATGACCTGCAACAGCAACTGGGCGCCGGCTGGTGGGAATGGCCGCTGGGCGGCGAGTTGCAGCTGGACCCGGCGGTGGCCGTGGCGTTTGGCCTTGAGCCACGAATGGGCCTTGAACAATGGCTGGCGCAACTGCACCCCGCCGACCGCGAGCCTGCGCAACTGGCGCTGGCCCAGGCCCGTGAAGGGCACGCCCTTAACCTCAGCCTGCGCCTGGCCCAGGCGGCGCCGCGCTGGCTGCACCTGGCCGGCCAGCGCCAGGGCAATCGCCTGCGCGGTTTTGCCCTCGACATCACCGCCCTCAAGCAGCAAGAGCAGCAGGCCGGCGCCGCCCAGGCGCGGCTGGAAAACCTGATCGCCAGCTCGCCTGCGGTGATTTATGTGCAGGGCTACGCCGAAGGCGCGCTGCACGGCGAATTTTTCAGTGCCAGCCTGGCGCCGCTGCTGGGCTGGGCCAGCGACAGTGAGCAGGCCCGCCAGCCGGGCCTGGCCGTACACCCCGACGACCGCCCGCTGTGGCTTGCGCGCACCCGCAGCCTGCTGCGCGATGGCCATGTACGCAGCCGTTACCGGCTATGTGACGTGCACGGCGGCTACCACTGGATGCTCGACGAAGCGCGCCTGCTGCGCGATGACCTCGGCCAGCCGCGCGAGGTCGTCGGTTTGTGGCTGGACGTTACAGAAGCCACGGACGCCGCCGAGCGCATGCGCCAGAGCGAGGAGCGCTATCGGGTGCTGGTGGAGGACTCGCCAGCCATGATCTGCCGCTATCGCCCGGACCTTACGCTGGTGTTCGCCAACCGCCCGCTGGCCGATTACCTGCACTGCAGCGTGGCGCAGTTGGAGGGCGCGAACCTGGGGCAATGGCTGTCCGAGGCCCAGCGCGAGGCGTTTGTTTTGCGTCTGTCGGCCTTGACCCCCGAGCAGCCGGTCAGTAGCGCCGAGATTTGCCTGCAACTGCCGGGGCGTGAGCACGCCTGGTGGATCTGGGCTGACCGGGGCTTGTTCGACGCAGAGGGCCGGCTGCTGGAAATCCAGGCTGTGGGCCGCGACAACACCGAGGTGCGGCGCAGCCAGCAGCAACTGTTGCAGGGGGCCAAGATGGCCACCCTTGGCGAGCTGGCCACAGGGCTTGTGCACGAGATCAACCAGCCGCTCAATGTGATGCGCATGGCCGTGGCCAATGCGCTCAATCGCTTGCAAAACGGCGAGGTCGACCGTGCCTGGCTGCAAACCAAGTTGCAGCGCATCGAAGCGCAGGTGGCACGGGCCGAACGGCTGGTGGAGCACATGCGGGTCTACGGGCGCCGGTCGACCGTCGAACAGCAGGGTTTTGCCGCCTGGGCGGCCGTTGAAGGCGCCGCCGCGTTGCTCGAAGAAGGTCTGCGCGGCAAGGGCGTGAGCCTGCTGCTGGAGCCGCCTGGGCAGCAGGAGCAGGTGCTTGGCCATCCCGACCAGTTGGAGCAGGTGCTGATCAATCTGCTGGTCAACGCCCGTGATGCCCTTCTGGAGCAGCCCCGCACCGAGCGTTGGATACGCGTGCGCCAAGTAGTCGAGGGTTCGCGGCTGCGGCTACTGGTGGAGGACAATGGCGGCGGCATCGACGCGGACCTGCACGAGCGGATTTTCGAACCGTTCTTCACCACCAAGCCTGCGGGTGTCGGCACCGGGTTGGGGCTTTCGGTGAGCCACGGCATCGTCAGCCACATGGGCGGGCGCCTGAGCGTTGGCAACAGCGACCAGGGCGCGTGCTTTTGCGTGGACCTGCCGCTCTACAGCACCAGTTGAGCGTGGCCGCCGCTGCAATCGAGGTTGGCGCCCACCTGAGCGTTGACCAGATCGATGCCCAGCACTTTGAGCAAGGTATTGACCAGCGGGTCGAGCACGGGGCTGAGCAGGTTCTTGATCAAGGGTTCGAGGATTGTCTTGACCCCGTCAAGCAGGCCGGCGGTCAGGTTCAGTACCTGCCCCAGGCCGCTGTTCGCGGTCGGGCGATAGGCTTCCAGATGAATGCCGGCCACTGTGCTTGAAAGGCTCGCCACTGCCTGCGCCTGGTCGCTGTCGACGCTCAGGTAAAGCGGCGGCTGGCCAATGTTGGGTGGGTTGTTGAATATCAGGGGTTTGGCGCTCGGGCTGCTGCCCAGTACCTTGCTGTCCACCCGCAGGCCAATACCGCCGCCGGCGAAGGGCACGCGGGTACCGCAGCTTGGCGGCAGAACCAGCAGACGACTGCAGACGTTAGTGCCGATGTCGATCAAGGGCAGCGCTTTGACGGTGGTCGTCCCTTGGTTCAGGAAGTCCTCGGGGGGCTCGAATTTGCCGATGGCTATTTTGGCTGCCGAGCGCTGGGTGACCGTTGTCAGGCTCTTCGGTGAGCAACTGTAGGCATCCGGAGGCATGGGCCGCAGGCGGCTGGTGGCTTCTGCGACTTCGATGCCGATATCGATGTGGGTTACCCCGTCCAGCAGCTTGATATCGCTGACCTTGCAGGGCACCGCAAGGGCGCAAGTGAGCGACTGCACGGTGCCGAGCAGGTTGAGGCTGAGCAGGTTGCTGACCACATTGGTCAACGGCCCGGCCAGGTCGAGCACGGCGTTGGCAAGGCCGGTAACATTGTTGAGGATAGGCAGGTCGAGTGAAATCAACGCCCGCACCTGCGCGGTATGCACGCGCAAATCATCGCTGCGCGGGTCGCCCACCGCCGACACCTGCTGCGGCTCTATCACCCGCAAGTACAGCTTGCCGTTGGCCAGCCCCAGCACGCTGATTGGCAGTTCGGCGGTAGCTGCGCGCTCGCTCGCCGCCAGCTGGATCACCCCTTGCACCAGTTGCAGCAATTGCAGGTTGGCATCCAGCCCGGCCTGCCCGGTGCCGTTGCGAACATCCAGCAGGTCGCCCAGTTTCAGGCCGCCAACCGGCAGATCGGCGGCCAGCCGCCCGAGGTTGCTGACCACATCGGCCGCAGCACCGTTTTGCTGCAGCACCTTGGCTGCCGCCTTGAGCAGCACGGTAGCGCTGGTGTCGAGGTTGAGCAGTTGCTGATAGTCACCGGCATTGAGGTGCAGGTCCACGGCCAGTTGGTCGAGGTACTTGAGCAGGTTCAACTGGGTATTGGCCATGCCCTGCCAGCCCAGCAGGTCCAGTTGCAGGTTGCCGCCCAGCGCTTTGGTCAGGCCGTTGAGCAGCGCGCCTTGGCTGGAACTGACAGTGGCCAGGGTGGAGCGGATACTGAGCATTGCCTTGGGCGGGCGTGGTGATGCGGCGACGGCGGTGGCATGCAGGTTGGTGGTGGGTTGGAAGGCGCCATCGACCAGGCTGAACAGGCTGCCGGCGACGCTGGTGGTGACGGCGTTGCGCACCTCGACTTCTATCGCCTCGTTGCGGGCGTTGTCGGCGGTGAAGCGGCGAATGCTGCCGGCACCGGTTTGCAGATAGCCGCAGCGGGCGACCAGCGGCGCATTGGCGGCGTGCCCGTTACGGCTGGCGGCGATGCGTGCCAGCGCCGTGGCTTGCGGGCCGGAGCCTGTGCAGGTGCCGCCGTGCTCGGCCGCTTCCAGTGCTGCCATGTCGGCAATGCGTTGCAGTTTGCGCTGTTCAAGGTAAAGACGACCGCCGTCGACGGCCAGCAACATGAACAGCAGGGCAAGGCCCAGCACAAGGGTGGCCATCAAGCCGATCGCGCCGCGTTGGCGCACAGCGAAGCAGGGAACCACAGGCACTCCTTTGCCGGCCACAGGCCCGGCAGCACGGCTGCTGTGCGAGGAGTGTAGTCAAGGTGATGGCAGGTTGCCTTGTCTGTAGGAGCGGCCTTGTGTCGCGAAAGGGGTGCGAAGCAGCCCCAGGATCTGCGCATCATGCAGAATCGCCTGGGCTGCTACGCACCCCTTTCGCGACACAAGGCCGCTCCTACCAGAGGCCGCAACAGTTTGGTTCAGCCCTCACTTGGGCGGGTAGTTACTCATGACCTGGGTAACCGTTTTCTGAATCGCAGCATTACGTTCCTGAGGGCTCGGCGGGTAGTTGTTCATGATCTGCTCGGCACTCCCGCGCCAGACCAGCTTGCCATCCTTGCCATCGAACAAGTCGACCTGAATGGTCGCCACCTTGTAATCGACGCTGCGCGTCTCGTTGTACATCGGCCCACCCCAATAGCCGCCCCAATAACCACCCCAAGCCCCGCCGTAATTGGTGGTGACCTGCTGCTGGCGCTGCTCGACGATCAAGTAGGCGCGCACCTTGAGGTCGGCCTTGGCGTTACCCTGCGCCGGCCGCAGCCCACGCTGGTCGAGCTGGTCAGCCACCGCCTCGCGGATGCGCTGTTCGGTGAGGTCGCTCTTGATCCGTGGATCATCGGGCCGATACTGCAACCCCGGCTCTTGCCAGGCCCAACTGCGGTAGGCCGCAAAATCGCGGCTGGCATCGAAATCGTGCTGCACGTTGTTGCTTGCACACGCCGCTAGCAACAACACGCACGACAGAACAACAAGACGACGCAACATGATGAGTCTCCGTCAACAGTTAACTGGGAGGATAGCCGCTCAGTGCCTTGCTCACCGATTCACGCAGGGCGTTTTCACGATCGCGCGGGGAGCCCTTGCTGCTGCCGCTCTCGGCACTCGCGCTCCAGACCGGCTGGCCATTGCGCGCATCGAACAGGTCGATGCGCACCACCATCACCTCGACCTGGTAGGTGCGCACGATCGGCACGCTGCCATACGCCCCGTAGCCGTTACGGTAGCCGCCAAAGCCAACGCTGCTCGAAGGCCCGTAGTAGGGGTCGTAGTAATCGTAGTCGCGTACTTGGCGCAGACGCCTTTCCAGGCGAATGTCCGCACTCACCAGAAGGTCCGCCGCACCGCCATGGGCCGGGCGCAGGCCGTGTTGATCGAGCGCAGTGCTGACCGCATCGGCAAGCTGGCCGGGGCTGGCATTGACAAGGCCGCCAGGTGCCTGGCTGTCGCGCCAGCGCCAGCTGCGATAGCGGCCGTAGTCACGCGCTGGGGCCGGGTAGGCGCTGGCGTCGAAGGTCGTGGCCGCCTGCGCCGGGGCCGGCGGGATCGGCTTGCCGCTGGCCACGTACGGGTTGGGGCTCTGGCAAGCGGCAAGGGTCAGAGCTAGCACGGCCAGGCACAGTGAACGGTACAGCATGTGTCCTCCCCGCCGCGTTCTCAGAGGGGGCGGCAGACCCAGTGCAAGTAGCGGCCAAGCCCGGCAAAGCTTGGGTGGCGACGGTGCGCCAGTTCCATTTCCAGCAGGTCGAGCAGCTCGGCCTTGCTTTGGAATTCCCGGGGCATGTAGTCGTGGAACACCCGGATGCCGCTTTCGCTTTCGACCTGCCACAACAATTGAAGTTGCGCCCGGAGTTCGCGCGGATCAAGGGGTTTTTGCGGGGTCAGGCTTTGTTTTTCGCCCGCCAGCTGGTTGCTGCGCAATTTGCGGAAATGCCCCTTGAGCAGGTTGCGATACACCAGCGCGTCGCGGTTGTAGAACGCCAGCGACAAACAGCCATCGGGTGCTGTGAGCTGGTGCAGCACCGGCAGGATGCTCTCGGGTTCGGCCAACCATTCCAGCACCGCATGGCACAGCACCACGTCGTAGGGCTCGGTGAGCTGGCCGAGCAGTGCCTGCCAGGGCGCCTGGATGAACGTCGCCTGCTGGCCCGCCTCGGCAAAGCGGGCGCGGGCGCCTTCAAGCATGGGGCCGGCGGGTTCGGCGAGGGTCACCTGGTGGCCGCGTTCGGCCAGCCACAGCGCCATGTGGCCGAGCCCAGCGCCGATGTCGAGCACGCGCAACGGGCGGTCTGGCAGCGCTTCGGCAAGGTCTGCCTGCAACACCGCCAGGCGAATCGCGCCCTTGGCGCCGCCGTAGATCTTCTCGGCAAAGCGGGTTGCCAGTTCATCGAAGTGACGGTCGTTCATTTGGCGAAGCGCCTCTCGCTGTCGGCAAGCTTGGCGCGTACCACTTCATTCATGTCCAGGCCCAGTTCGCTGCACAGCAGCAACAGGTACAGGACGATGTCGCCGACCTCTTGGCCTGCGTGGGCGAGCTGTTCGGCGGGCAGTTGGCGCGACTGGTCTTCGCTGAGCCACTGGAAAATTTCGACCAGCTCGGCCATTTCGACGCTGGCAGCCATGGCCAGGTTCTTCGGGCTGTGAAAGCCCCGCCAATCGTTGGTGTCGCGGATGCGGTGCAGGCGTTCGGTGAGTTCTTGCAGGTTCATCGGGGTCTCCTCGTGGCGCATAGCTTCCGGTGGGGTCCGATGTAAAGCAAGCCTTCATCAAACGCTAAAGCGAGCCCCAGTTGCCGAGCATGTGCAGCAACCCGCCATGGCCATCCAGGCGCAATTGGCCGGATGGGCCAGGTGCGCTGGCGCCGAGCACCACTTCCGATGGCAGGCGCACCGGTTTGAGGAAGGTGCTTTCGAAGTTGTAGCCGGCGTTGGGCAGATGGCCCTGCAGCGCTGCCAGTGCCATTGCCTGGCTCCACATGCCATGGGCGATGGCCTTGGGGTAGCCAAACAGGCGGGCGCTGAGGGCGCTCAAGTGGATAGGGTTGTAGTCACCGGCAACCCGCGCATAACGGCGGCCGATATCGCTGTCGGCGTACCAGCGGGTCGCTTGCGGCAGGGGCGCAGTTTCAGCCTCGGTGGCTGGCGTGGCAGTGGCGTCGAGCTTGAGCCCGCGTACCAGCATGCGGCTGGTTTCGCGCCACAGCACCCCCAGCCCATCGGCGGCTTCAGTGACCAGGTCGAAGGTGCCGCCCTTGGCGTGTGGTTGCAGGTTGTCGGCATGCACCGAGAAACGCAGCGCATCGACCCCGCCGAGCGGGCGCAGCACTTCGATGCGGTTGTGCAGATGCACCATGCCCAACAGCGGGAACGGGAAGTCGGGGGCGGTGAGCAGCTGCAGTTGCAGGGTAAAGGCCATTACGTGCGGGTAGGTGCCGGGCAGGCGCCCTTCGTCGGCGAAGTGGCACAGCTTGCGATAGGCGCCAAGGTTGCCGGCATCGACCCGCAGCAGGCAGCGCAAGCCACGCTCGGGCAGCGTGGCGCCACTGATCTTGCGTTTGCCCAAGGCGCGCAGGTACAGGTTCAGGCGCGGGTCGGGGTGGTGTATTTCGAGCCAGTTGGCGGTCATCTCAGGCCCCCATCAATGCTTGGCCGCACACGCGCAGCACCTGGCCGTTGACGGCGCCTGCGCCCGGTTGGCTGAGCCAGGCAATGGCTTCGGCAACATCCTGTGGCAGCCCGCCCTGGCCCAACGAACTCAAGCGCCGCCCGGCCTCGCGCAGGCCCATGGGCATGGCGCCGGTCATGTGGGTTTCGATAAAGCCTGGGGCTACCGCATTGATGCTCGCGCCGCGCTCGGCAAGGGTTGGCGCCCAGGCTTGCGCCAGGCCGATCAGCCCGGCTTTGCTGGCCGCATAGTTGGCCTGGCCGCGGTTGCCGGCAATGCCGCTGACCGAGGCCAGCAGGGTGATGCGTGCGTTATCGTGCAGCTTGCCGGCGTCCAGCAGCGCCTGGGTGAGCACCTGCGGTGCCTTGAGGTTGACCGCCAGCACCGAGTCCCAGTAGTCGGGGGTCATGTTGGCGAGGGTCTTGTCGCGGGTGATGCCTGCGTTGTGCACAACGATATCCAGGCCCCCCGGCAAGGCTTCGATCAACTGGGTGGCGGCATCGGCTGCGCAGATATCCAGCGCCAACGCCCGGCCGCCCAGGCGTGCGGCGATGGCGTCGAGGTCTTTCTGTGCCTGCGGCACATCCAGCAGGGTCACTTCGGCGCCGTCACGGGCAAGGGTTTCGGCGATAGCGGCGCCGATGCCGCGAGCGGCACCGGTAACCAGTGCATGGCGGCCCGCCAACGGGCGGGTCCAGTCTTCGACCGCAGTGGCGCAGTGGCCCAGGCGCAGCACCTGGCCGGAGACGAATGCGCTTTTGGGCGACAGGAAGAAGCGCAGTGCACCTTCAAGGCCCGACTCGGCGTCGGCGCCGACATACAGCAGGTTGGCGGTTGCGCCATTGCGCAGCTCTTTGCCCAGTGACCGGCTGAAACCTTCAAGGGCACGCTGGGCAACGCTTGCGTGGGCGTCGCCGAGGGTTTCCGGGGCGCGCCCGAGGATCACGACATGGGCACTCGGCGCCAGGCTGCGCAGCAGCGGCTGGAAGAATTCGCGCAACTGCTTGAGCTGATCGCTGTCGGACAAATGGCTGGCATCGAACACCAACGCCTTGAGTTTCGGCCCCAGCCCTGCAACCCAGGCCGGTGACGACAGGCTTGGCTCGTTGAAGCTGTAGCACTCGCCGGTCAAGCGCGGGGCAATCGTTTCGACGTAGCCGGCCAGGGCACCGCCGCCCAATACCAGTGCGCCCTCGACCGGGCGCAGGCGGCCTGCCTGCCAGCGCTCCAGCGGCGCCGGCGAAGGCAGGCCGAGGGCATCGACCAGGCGCCGGCCTAGGTTGGAGTTGGCAAAGCCGAGATAACGATCGCTCATGTAGGGGGTCTCCTTGAAGGCAAGCATGCAGTGTGGACCATGTTTGTGGCAGGGTCGTTCGAACAGGGCAAAAACCGCCTAGGCTTATCGATCAATTTGTTTCAGGAGGAACAGGCATGCATTCAACGCGCCGGGTCGCGATCCTGGGGGGTAACCGGATCCCTTTCGCCCGTTCCAATGGGGCCTACGTCAAAGCAAGCAACCAGGCGATGCTCACCGCCGCGCTTGAAGGGCTGGTGGAGCGCTATCGGTTGCATGGCCTGCGCCTGGGTGAAGTCGCTGCGGGCGCGGTGCTCAAGCATTCGCGCGACATGAGCCTGACCCGCGAGAGCGTGCTGGGCTCGCGGCTGGCCCCGCAAACCCCGGCCTACGATATTCAGCAGGCCTGCGGCACGGGCCTGGAAGCGGCGTTGCTGGTGGCCAACAAGATCGCCCTGGGGCAGATTGACAGCGGAATTGCCGGGGGTGTCGATACCACGTCCGGTGCACCGATTGCGGTCAGTGAAGGGCTGCGCCAGATACTGTTGCAGGCCAGCCGGGGCAAGGACTTGGCTGCTCGCCTCAAGCCCTTCCTGAAACTGCGCCCAGGCCATCTCAAGCCAGAACTGCCGCGCAACGGCGAGCCGCGTACCGGGTTGTCGATGGGCGAGCACTGCGAGCGCATGGCGCAAACCTGGCACATCGAGCGCGCCGAGCAGGATGAACTGGCGCTGCTCAGCCATCAGCGCCTGGCCGCGTCTTACGCTGAAGGCTGGCACGACGACCTGCTCACCCCGTACCAGGGGCTCAGCCGCGACAACAACCTGCGCCCGGACTTGAGCCTTGAGCAACTGGCCAAGCTCAGGCCGGCATTCGAGCGTAGCGGCCAAGGCACACTGACCGCCGGCAACTCGACGCCGCTCACCGATGGCGCGTCGCTGGTGCTGCTGGGTAGCGAGGCCTGGGCCGAGCAGCAGGGCCTGAAGGTGCTGGCCTATCTGGTGGACGGCGAAACTGCCGCGGTGGACTTTGTGCACGGCCACGAAGGGCTGCTGATGGCGCCGGTGTACGCCGTGCCACGGCTGCTGGCGCGCAACGGCCTGAGCCTGCAGGACTTTGACTTCTATGAAATCCACGAAGCCTTCGCCGCCCAGGTGCTATGCACCCTGAAGGCCTGGGAAGACGCCGATTACTGCCGCACCCGGCTAGGGCTGGAGGCGCCGCTTGGGGCGATCGACCGCAGCAAGCTGAACGTCAAGGGCAGCTCGCTCGCCGCCGGCCACCCGTTTGCCGCCACCGGTGGGCGCATTCTGGCGCACATGGCCAAGTTGCTGGCGACACGCGGCAAGGGGCGCGGGCTGATCTCTATCTGCGCAGCGGGCGGGCAGGGGGTTACGGCTATCGTTGAGCGGTAGGCTGGGGTAAGCGCTTCCTGATGCTGGCGCACGCGCGTGGCCGCCACACTCGCTGCTCATTTCAGAGGAGTGTGGCGATGAGCGGCTTTATGGCAGTGGCGGGCTTCACGCTGGCGCTGAACGCGCAAGGCGCGACTGAACAATGCCCTGCGGTTGCGCAGATAACCCAGACGCAAGTGGCCGGGCAACCTGGGCTGGTTTACCAGGCACCGGGTGGTTGGCGTTTTTACAATCCGACGGCGGTTGCCGCTGATCTTGAGCGCTTTCACTTCAGCCGGGCAAGGTTATGGAAGGACAGCGTGATGTGTGACTACGTCACCGGAAGCTCTGGCGGGGCCCGGCTGACGCGGCCGGGCAAGCGCTCGGCCGCTGAGGGGGAGTGGGTGGGGGAGCAGTGCTTCCCCCTGAGGCAGGGCCCGGGCGAATGCCGGTTCAAATGACCAGCCCGGACTTTACGCGGCCTTGTGTAGGAGCGGCGGTTCCAAAGATCAGGTGCGGAAGCGGCGCACCAGTGTATCCAGCTCGTTCGACAGCCCTGCCAGGCTCTCGGAGTCTTGCCGTGCGGCCTGCGCCAGTTCGGCAACCAACTGCGCATCGCCATGGATCTGGCTGATGTGGCGGTTGATGTCCTCGGCGACCTGGTGCTGTTCCTCGGCGGCGGTGGCGATCTGCGTGTTCATGTCGCGGATCACATCCACCGATTCACGAATCTGCCCAAAGCTGTCACGGGCCATGCCAATGCGGCTGACAGACTGCTGCGACACCTCGATGCTGGCGTGCATCTGCTCGGCCACTTCGGCGGTGCGGCTGGCCAGGTTGCCCAGCAGGCCGTCGATTTCGGCGGTGGAGTCGGCAGTGCGCTTGGCCAGCGCGCGGACTTCGTCGGCAACCACGGCAAAACCACGGCCTTGCTCGCCGGCACGGGCCGCTTCGATGGCCGCGTTGAGCGCCAGCAGGTTGGTTTGCTCGGCAATCGAACGGATGGTTCCCAGGATCGACTGGATGGCGTTGCTGTCGCGTTCCAGTTGCTGGATAGACTGCGCCGATTGTTCGATTTCCTGGCTCAGGCGGTCGACGCTTTGTACCGCGGCGTCGATCTGCTGCTGGCCTTCGCGGGCCTGGGCCTGGCCACTGTCGGCAGACAACGCCGCCTGGCTGCACGAACGCGCCACTTCGTTGGCAGTCGCAACCATTTCGTGGAAGGCGGTCGACACCATGTCCACGGCTTCGCGCTGGCGGCCAGCGGCTTCGGCCATGTCGCCGGACACGCGGGTGGAACTGGTGGAGGTGGTGAGGATTTTCCCTGCTGCCGCGCCAATATGCTGGATCAGGCTGCGGATGGCGCCCAGGAACTGGTTGAACCAACTGGCCAGTTGCGCGGTTTCATCGCGGCCACGGATTTCCAGGTTGCGGGTCAGGTCGCCTTCACCTTGGGCGATGTCTTCCAGGCCGCTGGTGACGCTGTTGATCGGGCGTACGATGAGCTTGGCGAAAGTCGCGCCCACTACCGCGAACAAGGCCGCGAGTACCAGGGCAACGATGCCGACCAGCCAGGTCAGGCGGGTGGTGCTGGCCATCACTTCGTTTTCCTGGATCAGGCCGACGAAGGTCCAGCCCAGCTGCTCGTCAGGGTAGACGTTGGCCATGAACCGCTCGCCGTCGATCTCGACTTCGACCAGGCCTTTGCCGGCCTTGGCCAGTTCGGCATAGCCGCCGCCGAGGCTGGAAAGCTGCTTGAAGTTGTGGCTGGCATCGCGCGGGTCGACCATCACGTTGCCGTTGCTTTCGATCAGCATCAGGTAACCGCTGTCGCCCAGCTTGATCTTCTTGACGATCTCGGTGAGGCCTTTGAGCGACACGTCGATGTTGACCACACCGCCTGGGCTGCCGAGCTGGTTGGCGACGGTGCGCACGGTGCTGATCAGCACGGCGTCGTCGGCGGCCCAGTAGTAGGCGCTGGTGCGCAGGGTCTTGCCTGGGTTGGCCATGGCCGACTGGTACCAAGGGCGGGTGCGCGGGTCGTAGTTGACGAACTTCTGCCCAGCCGGCCAGCCGACGTAGCCACCGTCGTTGACGCCGTAGGACAGGTAGGAATAGGCGGGGTGGGCGGCTGCCAGGCGGGTGAAGAAGTCCAGCACGCCCTTGTCCTGGTCGCCCAGATCATAGGAAGGGGCGGCGCTCATGTACTTGTTCAGGTTGCTGCCGGTAGCGGCCACCATCGGCTGCGAAGCGATGTACTCGACGTTCTGGTCGATAGCCTGGAAGAAGATGTTCATGGCGTTGCCAACCTGGCGAATTTCCCGGCTGCTGTTATCCAGGAAATCGTCACGGGCTTCGCCACGCAAGTTGATGATCACCAAGGCGGCGACCAAAACGATGGGCAGGCCGGCTATGACGGCAAAGGCCCAGGTCAGTTTTTGCTTGATGTTCATCCACGCTCCCAGATTTGTTTTTTTCGTGACACAGGCAGGTATCAGGGCATCGGCAGGGTCGGTGCTTTATGTAGCGCTTAAGGCCTAATTCGTTGGTCAGCGGCGCGGCTGGGAAGAAAACTGTCGCGTTTAGGCGATTTGCCACGGTCCTGGCAGGGCAAAAGCCCGCCCCGGTAGGGGCGGCGTTCTGTCTCAGTTGCAACACCCATCGGCCAGGCCCTTGAGGATCGGGCAGTCCGGGCGGTCGTCGCCTTGGCAAGTGGCAACCAGTTCACCCAGGGTATCGCGCAGGCTCACCAGCTCCTCGATGCGCCGGTTGAGCTCATCGATATGCTGCATGGCCAGGGCTTTGACGTCGGCGCTGGCGCGTTGGCGGTCCTGCCACAGGGTCAGCAGCCGCGCCACTTCGTCCAGCGAGAAGCCCAGGTCGCGCGAGCGCTTGATGAACGCCAGGCTGTGCAGGTCTTGCGCCTGATACACCCGGTAGCCGCTGTCGCTGCGCTGCGCCGGGCGCAGCAGGCCGATGGACTCGTAATAACGGATCATCTTGGCGCTAAGCCCACTGCGGCGGGCCGCCTGGCCGATGTTCATGGCGTCTCCTGGTCGATGTTGGCGGGTTTCCAGGTTTTGAGCAGCAGCGCATTGCTCACCACGCTGACGCTGGACAGTGCCATGGCGGCGCCGGCCAGCACCGGGTTGAGGAAGCCGAAGGCTGCCAGCGGGATGCCGACGAGGTTATAGATGAAGGCCCAGAACAGGTTCTGGCGGATCTTCGCGTACGTTTTGCGGCTGATTTCCAGCGCGGCCGGGACCAGCCGTGGGTCGCCGCGCATCAGCGTTATACCAGCGGCCTGCATGGCGACATCGGTGCCGCCGCCCATGGCGATGCCGATATCGGCGGCGGCCAGCGCCGGGGCGTCGTTGATGCCATCGCCAACCATGGCCACCACGCCGTCCTGCTTCAACGCCGTGACCGTCGCGGCCTTGTCGGCGGGCAGCACTTCGGCATGCACGTCATCGATGCCCAGCGCCTCTGCGACCACTTTGGCGCTACCACGGTTGTCGCCGGTGAGCAGGTGGCTGCTGATGCCGCGCCGATGCAGGGCACCGATGGCTTCGGCGGCGCCAGGCTTGAGGCTGTCGCCAAAGGCAAACAGGCCCAGCACCCGCGGCTGCGCGCCGCGCTCAATCAGCCACGACAAGGTTCGGCCTTCGGCTTCCCAAGCGCTGGCGTTGGCGGCCAGCTCGCCGGGCGATAGTGCGCTTTCATCGAGCAAGCGGCGGTTGCCCAGGGCCAGCTCTAGGTTATCCACATGCCCGGCGATACCGCGCCCGGTGAGCGACTGGCTGTCGCTGACCTGCGGCACGTCCAGGCCGCGTTCGGCGCAGGCGTCCAATACCGCCTTGGCCAGCGGGTGCTCACTGCCACGCTGCAGGGCACCGGCCAGGCGCAGCGCCTGGCCCTGGTCAACGGCCTGCAGGTGGACGATGCGCGGGCTGCCGGAGGTCAGGGTGCCGGTCTTGTCGAACACCACCCGGTTGACTGCATGGGCGCGCTCCAGGGCTTCGGCGTCCTTGATCAGGATGCCGTGGCGGGCTGCGACGCCGGTGCCGGCCATGATCGCTGCGGGCGTGGCCAGGCCCAGCGCGCAGGGGCAGGCGATCACCAGTACCGCGACGGCGTTGATCAAAGCCGTCTCCAGCGCAGCGCCTGCCAGCCACCAGCCGAGCAGGGTGAGCAGTGCCAGCACCAGCACGGCGGGGACGAACACCTGGCTGACTCGGTCTACCAGCTTCTGGATCGGTGCCTTCGCCGCCTGGGCGTCTTCGACCAGGCGAATGATGCGCGCCAGCACCGTTTCGGTGCCCAGCGCGCGGGTTTCTACCAACAGGCGGCCCTCACCGTTGATTGCACCACCGGTCACGGTGTCGCCCGGCTGCTTGGGCACCGGCAGGCTCTCGCCGCTGATCAGCGCCTCATCGGCGTGGCTGCTGCCTTCGAGCACCTGGCCGTCTACCGGGAAGCGCTCGCCGGGTTTGACCAGCACCCGATCGCCCAGGCGCAGTTGGCTGATGGCGACTTCTTGTTCCACACCCTCGCTTACGCGCACGGCGCGTTCCGGGCGCAGCGCTTCGAGGGCACGAATGGCGCTTGCGGTCTGGCGCTTGGCGCGGCTTTCGAGGTACTTGCCCAGCAGCACCAAGGCGATGACCACGGCGGAAGCTTCAAAATACAGGTGCGGTTGCATGCCGGGGTGGGCGTTGGCCCACTGGTACAGGCTCAGCCCGTACCCGGCGCTGGTGCCCAGCGCCACCAGCAGGTCCATGTTGCCGGCACCGGCGCGCACGGCCTTGGCGGCGGCGACATAAAAGCGCGCACCCAGAACGAACTGCACAGGGGTTGCCAGCACGAACTGCGCCCAGGCCGGCAGCATCCAGTGCAGGCCGAAGGGTTCGAGCAGCATCGGCAGCACCAGCGGCAGTGCCAGCAACAGCGCTGCGCCTACCGCCAGGCGCTCGTTGCGCAGGCGCCGCTGGGCCAGGTGTTGTTCATCGTCGAGGCTATGCGGCAGGCTGGCGCTGTAGCCGGCTTTCTCTACCGCGCTGATCAGCAGGGCTTCATCGACGCCTTGCAGCAATTGGACGTGGGCGCGCTCGCGGGCCAGGTTGACGCTGACCTGCTCTACGCCCGGCAGCTTGGCCAATGCGCGTTCGATGCGCCCGGCGCAACTGGCGCAGGTCATGCCACCCAACTGCAATTCAACGGTGCGGGTCGGCACACTGTACCCGGCCTCGCGCACCGCCCCCAGCAACGCCGGCAGGCTCTCGGCCGGGGCCTGGACACGGGCCTGTTCGGTGGCCAGGTTGACGCTGACCTGTTCGGTACCGGTGACCTTGCGCAAGGCGCGCTCGACCCGGCCTGCGCAGCTTGCGCAGGTCATGCCGGTGATCGGCAGGTCGAAGGTGGTGGATGCTGGCATGGCGGTTTCCTCCGTGGACAGGCCAGCAGCATCAACCTTGCCATGCGGTCAAGGTCAATAGCCGAGGCTGGCTCGCTTCAGCTCCAGCCCATATTGCCCCATGGCGATGCGGTATTTGTTGATCTGCCCGGCTTGCAGGGTAAGACGCGTGCTGCGCTGGTCTTCAACGCCGGGCAAGCAACCGGGTGCTTGCCCAGGCAGCAGGCGCAGGCGGACATCCACCGGGCCTGGCGGCAGGTTGAACGAGGTCGACTGTTCCTGGAACACCCGCCCCGACAGTTGGTCGTTCAGATACACGCCGATCTCGCAGGTGGTGGCCACTTCCAGGCGTTCCCGGGAAATGATCAGCACGCTGTAGTCGCTGTTGCCCTCGGCGCCGGCCGTTGGCACCACGGCCAGCGCGCCCAGCAACCCGACAAGGCCAAATGCTGCCCTGATCATGAAGAATCTCCTGCTTGGCAAAGTCGTCAAAGGCGCAGCTTGGCCGACCCGGGCGCGGATTTCCACCCCGGCTGTTACGCAGAGAACTTGACCTTGCCCTGATGGCAAGGTCGAAACTGCGCCAAACCCTGAAGGAGGTAACCCCGATGCAAGTGTTCAATGTGCAAGGTATGACCTGCGGCCACTGCGTGAAGGCTGTGACGCGGGCAGTTCAGGAAAAGGATGCTGCTGCGCAGGTGGAAGTCGACCTGGCCGCCCGCCAGGTGCGCGTGCAGAGCGTGCTAGAGGCCCCGCAACTGCTGGCGGCCATTCGTGAAGAGGGTTATGAGGCGCAAGTGGCCTGAGACGGATTTACTCCGTAACTGTTACAAAGGTTTTCATCGCGGCGGGGTGAGCAGCAGGTAGACTAGCGCACTTGCTTAGCCTGCTATGGATTATCCATGAACCTGCGTACCCTGCTGATTCTCGGCGCCCTCAGTGCGTTCGGGCCTCTGGCGATCGACTTCTATCTGCCGGCGTTCCCGGCCATGGCGCTTGCTTTCGGCACCGACGAGCAGCATGTGCAGACCACCCTGGCCGCGTATTTTCTCGGCCTGTCTCTGGGCCAGTTGGCCTATGGCCCGGTAGCCGACCGTTTTGGCCGGCGCATCCCGCTGCTGGTCGGCGTAGGGCTGTTTACTGTGGCCTCGCTCGCCTGCGCCTTTGCGCCCAATCTCGACAGCCTGGTTTTGGCGCGTTTCGTTCAGGCGCTGGGTGGCTGCGCGGGCATGGTGTTGTCCCGGGCAATCGTCAGCGACAAGTGCGACGCCGTGGTCTCGGCCAAAGTGTTTTCGCAACTGATGCTGGTGATGGGGCTTGCGCCGATATTGGCGCCGATGCTCGGCGGGGTGTTGGTAAATGTCGCCGGCTGGCAGTCGATTTTCATCGCCTTGGGGCTGTTCAGTGCGCTGTGCCTGGTGGCCGTCAGCCTTGGTTTGCCCGAAAGCATGCCGCCGCAGATGGTCCGCCAGCCGCTGTCCGGGGCGTTGCGCCAGTACCTGCGGTTGCTGGGTGACCGGGTGTTCGTCGGCCATGCGCTGACCGGCGGTATCGCCATTGCCGGCATGTTCGCGTATATCGCCGGCTCCCCGTTCGTGTTCATCAAGCTGTATGGCGTGCCGCCTGAGCATTATGGCTGGCTGTTCGGTACCAATGCCGCAGGTTTCATATTGATGGCGCAGGTCAATGCGCGCCTGCTGGCCAAGCGCGGCCCAGCGTTTCTGCTGGCGCGGGCGGTGTGGCTGTATCTGGTGGCAGGGCTGGTATTGCTGGCCGTGGCGGCGTTGCGCCCGGCCGCGTTGTGGCCGCTGCTGGTGCCGCTGTTCGTGTGCATCTCAAGCCTTGGCTGCATCATCCCCAACGCCTCGGCCTGTGCCATGAGCGGCCAGGGCGCACGCGCCGGCAGTGCCTCGGCGTTGATGGGCTGCCTGCAGTTCAGTGTCGCCGCGGCTGCGGCGGCACTGGTCGGGGTGCTGCATGACGGCAGCGCCGTGCCGATGGCGCTGGTGGTCAGCCTGTGTGGCGCGCTGGTGGTCAGTGTTGCAGTGCTGACCCGGCGTGCTCAGGCCAGCCGCTTGGCATAAGCGGGTGCGGGGCCCGCAGCCGGGCCTCCAGCAAGGCAACGAAGGCGCGCGCCTCGGCTTCACTGCGAAAACTCACCAGGTGCTGGTCCATCTGCACCTGCCACGGGCAATTGGGGTTGCGGTTCGACGCACTGACGACAATCTTCATGCTGAACTACCTCCAGTGAGCAGGAGCGGCACAGTGTAGCGCTGCCCCCTGTATCTGCCAGGCCCGGAAACGTCGCGCTGACTGACGGTCAGGCGCAGCCGGGGTGCTTTCTGTTTTACCCGCCTTAAATGACGAACAGGGGTGTGGGGCAGCCCCGTGGTAGCTGTCGGAAATATTTCGCCCTGGGCCTTGCACCTCAAGCGGGCTCGTATTCCTGCGCAATTACCCCTGCGCAGGCTTGCATGGGGCTCCCCACAACGCGCCATTCGGCCCACGCCACTATGCCATTTTGCCTACAAAACCTACCGTGGGGCGCGGCTTATACTGCGCTCGACGACCAGTGCCAGCGAGAGACATTTCCCCCTCATCGTTTACCGCCGAGTGTTTCGTGACGGCCGGATAGGGTGCGCGTCCGTCAAGCCAACCAGACGACACTACTCAGGGACTCGAGCTTCATGAATGCAGTCAACAGCATTACCCAGGTGGCCGGCATGATGGCCGACCCCAAGCGCAGCGCCATGCTCTGGGCACTGATAGATGGCTCCGCCCGCTCGACCGATGAGTTGGCGTTGGCTATCGGCTTGAGCACATCGTCGGCGTGCATGCACCTTTCGTTGCTGGTGGCAGCTGGCCTGCTGCGTGTCGACGTGCGCGGGCGAAAGCGCCATTTCCGCCTGGCAACCCCCGAAGTGGGGGCGGCGGTCGAGGCGCTTGCCAGCATCCAGCTTGGCCAGCACCCGCAAGCGCGGGCGCCGCTACGCATTGCGCCGACCCTAAGCAAGGCGCGCCTGTGCGGGGACCACCTGGGCGGCGAGATCGCCGCGCAGCTGCTCCAGCGTCTGCTCGACGCTAGCTGGCTGGAAGGTGAACCCAGCCACCTGAGTGTCAGCTCGCGTGGCAAGGCTCAGTTGGAAGCGCTGGGGGTGTTCATCGATGCTCTGGCGCCGGGTCACCAGCGTGGTTGCGTGATGTGCCATTGCAGCGAATGGAGCGACCAAGGCCCGCATCTGGGCGGCAGCCTTGGGCACGCCTTGCTCAAGTTGTTCCTGCAATCCGGCTGGGTGCAGGAACTGGACGGCGGCCGCGCGCTGCATGTGCCCCCGCTCGGTGTGCGGCAGATCGGCGCCATCGCCAGGCTGGTCTCGCGGCAGGTGGGTTAGGGTTTGACCAGGCGGGCGTCGAGGCTGTTCTGCGCCAGGCGCTGTGCTTGGTCTTGGGTCATGCCCAGGTGCTCGTGCAGGGCGTAGAAGTTTTCGGTGACGTAGCCGCCGAAGTAGGCCGGGTCGTCGGAGTTGACCGTCACCTTCACGCCACGTTCGAGCATGTCGAGGATGTTGTGCTGGCTCATGTGGTCGAACACGCACAGCTTGGTGTTGGACAGCGGGCAGACGGTCAGCGGGATCTGCTCGTCGATGATGCGCTGCATCAGGCGTTCGTCTTCGATGGCGCGTACGCCATGGTCGATACGCTGGATTTTCAGCAGGTCGAGCGCCTCCCAGATGTACTCGGGCGGGCCTTCCTCGCCGGCGTGGGCAACGGTCAGGAAGCCTTCGCTACGGGCCCGGTCGAAGACGCGGCGGAACTTGCTCGGTGGGTGGCCCTGTTCGGAGCTGTCCAGGCCAACGGCAACGAAGGCATCGCGGAACGGTAGCGCCTGGTCGAGGGTTTTTTCTGCCTCTTCTTCGCTCAGGTGGCGCAGGAAGCTCAGAATCAGGCCGCTGCCGATGCCCAGTTGCTCACGGCCATCTTTAAGAGCCTGGTTGATGCCGTTGAGCACCACTTCAAACGGGATGCCGCGGTCGGTATGGGTTTGCGGGTCAAAGAACGGTTCGGTGTGGATCACGTTCTGCGCCTTGCAGCGTTGCAAGTAGGCCCAGGTCAGGTCGTAGAAGTCCTGCTCGGTGCGCAGCACGTCGGCGCCCTGGTAATACAGGTCGAGAAATTCCTGCAGGTTGTTGAACGCATAGGCGCCGCGCAGGGTTTCAACGTCGGCCCAAGGCAGGGCGATCTTGTTGCGTTCGGCCAGGGCGAACAGCAGCTCAGGCTCCAGCGAGCCTTCAAGGTGCATGTGCAGTTCGGCCTTGGGCAAGGCGTTCAGCCAGTCATACATAGTTACTAATCTCGGTCAGGTACGGTTGGCCGACATTCTACAGGGCCTGGCCAGGCAATACGCCCGGCCAGGCGTGCAGGCGTCAGCCGGCGATCAGGTGGGCGGCGGCCTGGCGGTGGTCAGCAATCAGGCCTTTGATGTCCAGCCCTTCGATCTGGCCGTCGATGACCCGCCACTGGCCACCGACCATGACGCGGTCGGCGCGGTCGGCGCCACACAGAAGCAAGGCCGACAACGGGTCGTGGCTGCCCGAAAAACGCAGTTCGTCGAGCTTGAACAGCGCCAGGTCTGCCTGCTTGCCGACGGCCAGTTCGCCGATGTCGCTGCGCCCAAGCAACTTGGCTGAGCCTTGTGTGGCCCAGCCAAGGGCGCGCTGCGGGGTAATCAGCTCGGCGCCGTAGCGCAGGCGTTGCAGGTACAAGGCCTGGCGCGCTTCAAGGATCATGTTCGAGGCGTCGTTGGAGGCCGAGCCGTCGACACCCAGGCCCACCGTTGCGCCGGCCGCCTCAAGGTCCACCGTCGGGCAGATGCCCGACGCCAGGCGCATGTTCGAGCTTGGGCAGTGGCAGATGCCGGTGCCGGCGGCGCCCAGGCGCACGATTTCATCGGGGTTGAAGTGGATGCCGTGGGCCAGCCAGGTGCGCGGGCCAAGCCAGCCGACGCTGTCCAGGTAATCGACGGTGCGCAGGCCGAATCGTTGCAGGCAGAAGTCCTCTTCATCCAGGGTTTCGGCCAGGTGGGTGTGCAGGCGCACGTCGAGCTCTTCGGCAAGCTCAGCGCTGGCACGCATGATCTCGGGGGTGACCGAGAACGGCGAGCAGGGCGCCAGGGCAATCTGAATGCGCGCGCCGTCACCGCGTTCGTGGTAGCTGTGGATAAGTCGCTGGCTGTCGGCCAGGATCACCTCGCCCTGTTGCACCGTTTGTTGCGGTGGCAGGCCGCCGTCCTTCTCGCCCAGGCTCATGGAACCACGGGTGAGCATGGCGCGCATGCCCAGCTTGCGCACGGCTTCGACCTGCACGTCGATGGCGTGGTCCAGGCCTTCAGGGAACAGGTAATGGTGGTCGGCGGCGGTGGTGCACCCGGACAGCAGCAGTTCGGCCAGGGCCACTTGGCTTGCCAGCTCAAGCTTGGCCGGGGTCAGACGCGCCCACACCGGGTAGAGGGTTTTGAGCCAGGGGAACAGCGGCTGGTTGACCACCGGCGCCCAGGCGCGGGTGAGGGTCTGATAGAAATGGTGGTGAGTGTTGATCAGGCCGGGCAGGACCACATGCTCGCGGGCGTCGAACACCTGATCGCAGGGCAGGGCAGGGGCCTGGCCTGCTGCAAGCAGCTCGCTGATACGGCCGTCTTCGATGACCAGGCCGCCGCGCGCGTCGCTGCTGTTGCCGGTGAAGATGGCGAGGGGGGATTTCAACCAGATGCGGATCGCAGGCATTGTGCCGGCTCCTCTGAAAGTGGGTTCAGGTTAGCCAGCTCAGTGTTGCCCTGTCTGCTGATCCAGGTCCGCCGAAGGGGCGAGGCGTCGAGTCTACTGCCTCGCCCCGCGGCTTTCAATTCACCAGGTGAGTGCTTCGCCTTTGTAGTTGATGAAGTGCAGGCCGCCATTGCCACTGTTGGCCTTGATCTGTTTGAGCATGCCCTGGGTGCTGGTGTGCACGTCGATCTCGGCGTTTTCACCGCCCATGTCGGTCTTGACCCAACCTGGGTGCATGGCCAGAACACACAGGTCAGGGCGCTGCAGCTCGACCACAAAACTGTTGATCATCGAGTTGAGCGCGGCCTTGCTGGCCTTGTACAGGCACAGCTCGCCACCATCGGGAATCGCAACGCTGCCCAGAATAGAACTCATGAACGCCAGTACGCCGCTACCTTCACGCAGTTGGCCAGCCAGGCGTCGGGCAACACGAATTGGCGCCACGGCGTTGGTGATGAACAGCTCGCCCACTTGCTCGGTGCTTACGCTTTCGAGGTCTTGCGGCAGCGGCCCCATGACGCCTGCGTTGATGAACACCAGGTCGAACACTTCGCCGCCCAGGCGTTGCTTGAGGCCGTCTAGCTGGGCGGTGTCGTTCATTTCCAGTTGTTCGATGCGCACGGTCGGTACGTCAGCCAGGGCCCCAGGTTGTTGCGGGTTGCGCACCGTGGCAGTGACGCGCCAGCCATCTTCGCTAAGGCGCTGCACCAGCCCGAGGCCAAGGCCTCGGGAGGCGCCGATGATCAGGGCGGTCTTGGTTGCGGTCATTGTGGGTCTCCTTGAACAGGGTCAGGTCGAAGCGGGCAGGCGAGGGTCAGGCGTTGGCGCAGTTCGGCGCGAAGTTGCTGCAGTTCGTCCAGGCGTCTTTCGACCAGAGCGAGCTTGTCCTGCAACAGCGCGCTGACGGCCTGGTCGGGTTTGTCTGTCTGCCACAGCCCTTCGACGTTGCTGGCTATTTCGCCAAGGCTGAAGCCCAGGCGCTGTGCGGTGCGGATAAACAGTACCAACTGCGCGGTTTCGGCGGGGTAGTCGCGGTAACCATTGGCCAGGCGATAGGCGCGGATCAACCCGCGTTCTTCATAGAAACGCAGGGTGTCGCGGCTGACGTCACAGGCCTGAGCCAGTTCGCCGATACGCATGCTGGAATCCTTCCAATCAACAGGGCTTGACCTTGGAGCATACTCCAGGCTTTAGCCTCGCGCTTTCGATGATTGATCAGGAGGCGTCATGTGGAGTTCTGAGGGGTATCGCAAGCTGGTGCGAGCCAGCGGCATTTACGACTTGCTGATTGCGGGGGCATTTGCCACACCGTGGACCTTTGCCTTGTTGCATGAGCAATTGGGGCAGTTGCACCAGATGCTCGGCTTTGCCGGGTCGCTGCCGGCATTTGACCCGGTTCAGGTGCTGTTGGGCAACCTGATGGGGTCGATCATTTGTGTCTGGGCGTGGTTGCGTATCCGCGATCCGCAGCGCCAGTTCGGCCGTTATGACGCAGTGGGCCGGCTGCTGTTTGCCACTTGGCAGGCGTATGCGTTGGCATTGGGCGCAACGCCAGTGATTGCGGTGATATTGCTGCTGGAACTGGTATGGCTGGTGCTGCAGGTGTGGCCGGTGGCAAACGAACAGCCAGCTGATCAAAAAATGATCGCTGCGCTGTAGGGCTTGCTGCGCCTGTGCCCGGCGCAATGGCTAACCGGTTATCCACAGGCTGCTCCACAGTAACTGTGCGCAAGCTTGGCGCCACGGCAAAGGCCGAATGCAGCCTCGAATATGCCGCTAGCTGGGGATAACTTACTGATCCCGCGCGCATTAAGCCGCTGTAACAAGATTGTGATCAAAATATGATCAAAGCCCTGCAAGCCTTGCAGTTAAAGGCTTGTAACAATTAGCCCCAAGCTTATCCACAGGCAGGCCCACAGTAGTTGTGGGCAATGTTCAGCGTGGTTCGAGCAGGATGCGCCCACGGCTGAGGTCGGCCAGTTGTTGTTGCAGCAGGGCCAGGTGGGCGCCGCCCAAGGCGATGTGCAGGTCGACGCCATTGGCGGTGAACTGTTCGTCCAGCACCAGGCCGTCCAGTTCTGCCAGGCGCAGCTTGAGCAACGCCAGTTCGCTGAAGCTGCAACTGCAACTGAACTCGCTGCGTTCGACCAGCAGCCGCTTGGGTGCCTGCTGCAGGCACTTGTTGGCGCCGCCGCCGTAGGCGCGGGCCAAACCACCGGTGCCCAACTGGATGCCGCCGTACCAACGGATCACCAGGACCACGACCTGGTCACAGTCCTGCGCCTCGATGGCGGCAAGGATCGGCCTGCCGGCGGTACCACCAGGCTCGCCGTCATCGCTGCTGCGGTACTGGCCGCCGAGCTTCCAGGCCCAGCAGTTGTGGGTGGCCGCCAGGTCGCTGTGGCGTTCGATGAAAGCCATGGCCTCGGCCGGGCTGGCGATGGGGCCGGCGAGGGTGATGAAGCGGCTTTTGCGGATCTCCTCGCGGAACTCGCAAAGCTCGATCAGGGTAGAAGGCATAGGTCCGGGTCAGGCGGGCGGGTTGATACCGCAGCCTTTGAGAATAATGTGGATAAGGTTGTTGCTGGCGTCTTCGATGTCCTGCTTGGTCAGGCGGCTGCGGCCGGTGACCTGGCAAATCTGGGTGGCGAAGTCGGCGTAGTGCTGGGTGCTGCCCCACAGCAGGAAAATCAGGTGCACCGGGTCTACCCGGTCCATTTTGCCGGCGTCCATCCAGGCCTCGAACACCGCGGCGCGGCCGCGGAACCACTCGCGATAGTCGGCGCTGAAATACTCGCTCAGGCACTCGCCGCCGCTGATCACTTCCATGGCGAAAATGCGCGAGGCCTGCGGGTTACGCCGGGAGAATTCCATTTTGGTGCGAATGTACTGGCTCAGTGCCTGGCCTGGATCGTCGTCAACGCTCAGGGCGTTGAAGGTGCTGTCCCACAGCTCGATGATGTTGCTCAGCACGGCGATGTACAGGCCGAGCTTGTTGGTGAAGTAATAGTGCAGGTTGGCCTTGGGCAGGTTGGCCTTGAGCGCGATGGTGTTCATGCTCGTGCCTTTATAACCGTGGCGGGCGAACTCGTCCTCGGCGGCCTGGATGATGGCCTGTTCGTTCTTCTGGCGGATGCGGCCGGCGGGCTTGCCCGAATTGGAGAGGCGATGCGCAGGGACTTCTAGGGTCATGGACGATTCCGTACAGGGTCGTTGGCAACGAATTGTCGGACAGATTACCTTCCTGTGCCGAAGTGACAAGCGTTTGCGTCACCCACAGGCATCAGCGTGTCGCAGCCAGACTCTCGAGAAAACTCTCCAGCACCAGGTTCGGGCGCCTGCCTTTGCGCGTTACCCAGCTCAGGCTCAGGTCATAGAAGCGCTGCGCGGGCTTGAGCGCCCGCAGGCGCCCCTGCTGGACCCAGGTGCTGGCGTAGTGGTCGGGCAAATAGCCAATGTAACGCCCGGTGAGAATCAGAAACGCCATGCCCTCGCGGTCCGAGGCGCTGGCGGTGCAGTGCAGCGCCTGGTAATGCGCCTGCACTTCAGCCGGCAGGCGGAACGTGGGGGCGATGGCATCCTGGCTGTTGAGGCGCTGGTCGTCGACCTGCTGGTCATCGGCATAGAACAGCGGGTGGCCGACGGCGCAGTACAGCAGCGAACGTTCGCTGTACAGCGGCTGGTATTCCAGGCCCGACAGCGGGCTGGTCTGCGGCACCACGCCGACATGCAGGCTGCCGTCGAGCACGCCTTGTTCTACCTGGCTGGGGGCGATCATGCGGATCTGGATGCGCACATCCGGGCCGCGGTCCTTGAGCTCGGCCAGGGCATGGGTGATGCGCATGTGTGGCAGGGTGACCAGGTTGTCGGTCAGGCCGATGTTCAGCTCGCCGCGCAGGTGCTGGTGCAGGCCGTTGACCTCGGTGCGGAAACTTTCCAGGGCGCTGAGCAGTTGCAAGGCCGAGTGGTATACCTCGCGGCCTTCCTCGGTCAGCGAAAAGCCTGCACGGCCACGCTGGCACAGGCGCAGGCCCAGGCGTTGCTCAAGGTCGTTCATCTGCTGGCTGATGGCCGAGCGGCCGATGCCGAGCACGTTCTCGGCGGCCGAGAAGCCGCCGCACTCGACCACGCTGCGATAGATCTTGAGCAGGCGGATATCGAAATCGCTGACCTGGGCGAGGGCATCGGGGCGTCGGCTCATCTGTTTAGCCTGCTGCTGACTGAAGGTTAGAAATGTTGGGTTTTCCGGACTTTATCGTCATGCGAATTTAGCTGCAACAACAGCCATCGCTGCCCGATCGTCCTACGAGGAACCGCCGATGAACATGCCTGCAACCGACCATCCCGGATTGGCCAGCCAGCTCAAGCTGGATGCCCACTGGATGCCCTACACCGCCAACCGCAATTTCCAGCGCGACCCGCGCCTGATCGTGGCGGCCAAGGGCAACTATCTGGTCGATGACAAGGGCCGCAAGATCTTCGACGCCTTGTCGGGGCTGTGGACCTGCGGTGCGGGGCATACTCGTCAGGAAATCTCCGACGCAGTGGCGCGCCAGGTGGCTACGCTCGATTACTCCCCGGCATTCCAGTTCGGCCACCCGCTGTCGTTCCAGCTGGCCGAAAAAATCGCCAACCTGGTGCCTGGTGACCTGAACCACGTGTTCTATACCAACTCGGGCTCCGAGTGCGCCGATACCGCGCTGAAAATGGTGCGTGCCTACTGGCGCCTCAAGGGCCAGGCCAGCAAGGCCAAGATCATTGGCCGTGCCCGTGGCTACCACGGCGTGAATGTCGCCGGCACCAGCCTGGGTGGGGTCAACGGCAACCGCAAGATGTTCGGCCAATTGCTCGATGTCGACCACCTGCCCCACACCGTGCTGCCGGCCAACGCCTTCAGCAAGGGCCTGCCAGAAGAGGGCGGCATCGCCCTGGCCGATGAGATGCTCAAGCTGATCGAGCTGCACGATGCGTCCAACATTGCTGCTGTGATCGTCGAGCCGCTGGCAGGCTCGGCAGGTGTGCTGCCACCGCCGAAGGGCTACCTGAAGCGCCTGCGCGAAATCTGCACCCAGCACAACATCCTGCTGATCTTCGACGAAGTGATTACCGGGTTCGGTCGTATGGGCGCGATGACCGGCGCCGAAGCCTTCGGGGTTACCCCAGACCTGATGTGCATCGCCAAGCAGGTCACCAACGGCGCCATCCCAATGGGCGCGGTGATCGCCACTGGCGAGATCTACCAGACCTTCATGAACCAGCCGACGCCTGAATACGCGGTCGAATTCCCCCACGGCTATACCTATTCGGCGCACCCGGTTGCATGCGCAGCCGGGATCGCGGCGCTGGACTTGCTGCAAAAGGAAAACCTGGTGCAGTCGGCCGCTGATCTTGCGCCGCACTTCGAGAAGTTGCTGCACGGCGTCAAGGGCACCAAGAATGTCGTCGACATCCGCAACTACGGCCTGGCCGGCGCCATTCAGATTGCCGCCCGCGATGGTGATGCCATCGTGCGCCCCTACGAGGCCGCAATGAAACTGTGGCAGGCCGGCTTCTATGTGCGCTTCGGCGGCGACACCCTGCAGTTCGGGCCAACCTTCAATACCCAGCCGCAGGAGCTGGACCGCCTGTTCGACGCGGTGGGCGAAGCCCTGAACAAGGTCGACTGATTTTTCCGATTTCGACGCCAGGCGCGGCTGATATGGCGCGCGCCGGTTTCTGCCCTCTTTATAGGAGTTATGCATGAGCATCGTTCAGCACTTGATCAACGGCGAGCTGGTCAGCAAAGGTGAGCGCACCACCGACGTTTTCAACCCGTCGACCGGCCAGGCGGTACGCAAGGTCGAGCTGGCCAGCCGCGCGACTGTGCAAGAGGCCATCGATTCGGCCAAGGCCGCGTTCCCGGCCTGGCGTAATACGCCACCGGCCAAGCGCGCCCAGGTGATGTTCCGCTTCAAGCAGTTGCTCGAGCAGAACGAAGCCAAGATCTCGCAGATGATCAGCGAAGAACACGGCAAGACCCTCGAAGACGCTGCCGGCGAACTCAAGCGCGGTATCGAGAACGTCGAGTTCGCTTGCGCAGCGCCTGAAGTGCTCAAGGGTGAATACAGCCGCAACGTCGGGCCGAACATCGATGCCTGGTCGGACTTCCAGCCGCTGGGCGTGGTTGCCGGGATTACCCCGTTCAACTTCCCGGCCATGGTGCCGCTGTGGATGTATCCGCTGGCCATCGCCTGTGGCAACGCATTCATTCTCAAGCCGTCCGAGCGCGACCCGAGTTCGACGCTGTTCATCGCCCAGTTGCTGCTGGAAGCTGGCCTGCCTAAAGGCATCCTCAATGTGGTGCACGGCGACAAGGAAGCAGTCGATGCGCTGATCGAGGCGCCCGAGGTAAAAGCCTTGAGCTTCGTCGGCTCTACGCCGATTGCCGAGTACATCTACGCCGAGGGCACCAAGCGCGGCAAACGCGTACAAGCGCTGGGTGGCGCCAAGAACCACGCAGTGCTGATGCCCGATGCCGACCTGGATAACGCCGTCAGTGCCTTGATGGGCGCAGCCTATGGTTCGTGTGGTGAGCGCTGCATGGCTATTTCGGTGGCGGTGTGCGTGGGTGACCAGGTGGCGGATGCGTTGATCGCCAAGCTTGAGCCGCAGATCAAGGCCCTGAAGATCGGCGCCGGCACGTCCTGCGGCCTGGATATGGGGCCGCTGGTCACTGCAGCTGCGCGTGACAAGGTCGTTGGCTATATAGATGACGGCGTTGCCGCCGGCGCCAGGCTTGTGGTCGATGGCCGCGGGTTCCGCGTCTCGGGCAACGAAGATGGCTATTTTGTCGGCGGCACCTTGTTCGACAAGGTGACCCCTGAAATGCGCATCTATAAAGAAGAGATCTTTGGTCCGGTGCTGTGCATCGTGCGGGTGAACAGCCTCGAGCAGGCGATGCAGCTGATCAACGACCATGAGTATGGCAATGGCACCTGTATCTTCACCCGTGATGGTGAGGCCGCGCGGCTGTTCTGTGACGAGATCGAAGTCGGCATGGTGGGTGTGAACGTGCCGCTGCCGGTACCTGTGGCATACCACAGCTTCGGCGGCTGGAAGCGCTCGCTGTTTGGTGACCTGCATGCCTATGGGCCGGATGGGGTGCGTTTCTATACCCGCCGCAAGGCGATTACCCAGCGTTGGCCGCAGCGTGCCAGCCACGAAGCGTCGCAGTTTGCGTTCCCAAGCCTTTAATAGGTGAATGAGAGCGGGGAGGCCAAACGGCCTCCCCGCTTTGTTTTCGCTTATATTTCAGTTTCTTGAAATAAAGGGTTGACGCCGTTTCAGATCCCCTTATAATGCGCCCCACTTCCAGCGACAACGGAACGCGAAACTC
>NZ_JABWRG010000059.1:0-31143 GCF_014268825.1 Pseudomonas sp. SWRI51
GGGGTGGACGATGGGAATCGAACCCACGACAACTGGAATCACAATCCAGCGCTCTACCAACTGAGCTACGCCCACCATATTGCGGTATTACTTACTTGCCCAGGCCTAATGGCGCACCCGGCAGGACTCGAACCTGCGACCATCCGCTTAGAAGGCGGATGCTCTATCCAGCTGAGCTACGGGCGCTTAAGCGTACAGTTGGAGCAAACCAACTTTGCCAACCCGTGCCAGGCAGTGCCCGACAAGTGCGGCGAATCTTATAGACGCCCCCTGCCCTCGTCAACACCTTTCTATAAAATATTTAAATTATTGAAGGGGTTAGAAGATTTGCCCGACCACGCGCCTTTGCCCATGCGCCGTGTCGTGCGAGAATGCGCGCTTCTTCATGTTTACTTCTCGATGGTTAATCACGCGTCTATGACTGCACACCTTATCGATGGCAAGGCGATCGCCGCCAACCTGCGCAAGCAGATCGCCCAACGTGTCGCCGAGCGCCGCCAGCAAGGCCTTCGCACCCCTGGCCTGGCCGTGATCCTGGTCGGCACCGACCCGGCCTCCCAAGTCTATGTCTCGCACAAGCGCAAGGACTGCGAAGAAGTCGGGTTCATCTCGCAAGCGTTCGACCTGCCCAGCGATACCACGCAGCAAGCCTTGACCGACCTTATCGACCGTCTCAATGACGACCCGGCAGTCGACGGCATTCTGCTGCAACTGCCGCTGCCGGCGCACCTTGATGCCTCGCTGCTGCTCGAACGCATCCGCCCGGACAAAGACGTAGACGGCTTCCACCCCTACAACATCGGCCGCCTGGCGCAACGCATCCCGCTGCTGCGCCCGTGCACCCCGAAGGGCATCATCACCCTGCTGGAAAGCACTGGCCAGGACTTGTACGGCATGAACGCCGTGATCGTCGGCGCATCCAACATCGTCGGCCGCCCCATGGCCATGGAACTGCTGCTGGCCGGCTGTACCGTCACCGTTTGCCACCGCTTCACCCAGGACCTCGCCGGCCACGTTGGCCGCGCCGACCTGCTGGTGGTCGCAGCTGGCAAGCCGGGGCTGGTCAAGGGTGAATGGGTCAAGGAAGGCGCCATCGTCATCGACGTTGGCATCAACCGCCAGGAAGACGGCAAGCTGGTCGGCGACGTGGTCTACGAGACCGCCCTGCCCCGCGCCGGCTGGATCACGCCTGTACCCGGCGGCGTTGGCCCGATGACCCGCGCCTGCCTGCTGGAAAACACGCTGTACGCTGCTGAAGAGCTGCACCAGTAAGCACACCGGCTGCTTGTGAAAACGGCACCTCGGCAGGTGCCGTTTTTTTTGCCTGCGACAAACCCGCTACCGGGTGGCAACTATGCATTTCGGCACGCCATCCACATACCGATAACGTCGCTGCCCCTACCTTCAGGAGCTGCAGCGATGACCCCCTCCCCGCTTTCCCCTCACCTCGCCTTCATCCACAAACGCCTACCTGAGTGGCTTGCCAGCGCCAACGCTGGGCAGCGCCAGGACCTCAAGCGCCGCATCATACGCAGCCACGCCGCTATGCGCCGCTTGAGAGAAGCCCTTGAACCCGTGCAAGGCATCGACGCCTACTGCCGCCCGCTGCTCGAAGAGGTGTTGCCGCGCTGGTACCCAGAAGTGCCTGTGCCAGGCATCGACCTGGGCCAAGTCGCCGAAGGTGCGCAAACCCGCAGCTGGTTCGAAGCAGCCCTGCAGAACTTCGATGAAGACGCCACCATCACGCTGTACGACAGCAACGGTGGGACGCAGCGCTCGGCTGAGGACGCCAAGACCTTCGTCAGCGGCATACGCAACCTGAACCTCGGCCAGCGCTACCGCGATCACCTGGCCGACCACCTCGATACCGACGCATTTCGAGAACTGCTGCACCAGCAAATCCGCACCGCTTTCGGCGCCGATGTGCTGCTGGCGCGCCTGCAGGGGCACCTGGAGGCGCGCGGTCAGACGCTGGCTGATACCGTACTGGCAGGCCTTGCCCCAAGCGCACAGGAGCAACTGCAATGCAGCTTCGTGAGTTTGTATGGCAAGCCACTGAGCGGCCCGATGATTATCCAACTGGACCAGGCAGACACCCCCGAATGCCTGCTGTACCTACCCGGGCATCCGCGCCAGCCTCTTCGGCAGTACCCCAACCGCCAGGCCTTGGCACGCGCGCTGACAGACATGCTGTGGGAGCAGTCGGAGCGCGAGTTCTTCAACCGCTATATTGCCCACGCCGACCAGCCGCACATTGCCGAGCGCCTGCGTGCCAACCTCTACCCCAGCTACCCCTACGCCACCCTGCAACCCTCCCCACCGGTGCTTGAGCGCGGCGAGCACATCCACTGGCTCAAGCGCGCGTTCCCAGCACCTACCGACTTGTGGCAGGAGACCTTGGACAAAAATGCCCTGCTGGAGATCACCGCCACTCCATGGCGCAAGGATGCATTCATCGAAAGCGCGAGGGTACAGGTTGAACGCCGCCTGCAAGATGCCGCCACGTTGGCGGTACCCGTTGCCCAGCGCGACGCCGCCGCCCAGTTGGCACGGATCGAAGGTTGGCTGGGCGTGGGGCTGACGGTGCTCAATGTCGCCGGGCTGTTCGTACCGGGGCTGGGTGAGGCGCTGTTGATTACCGGCGGCGCGCAACTGGTCGACGAGTTTCTTGAAGGGGTACACGCCGCCAACGAAGGCGATGCCGAAGCTGCGATCGGACATTTGTTCGATGTGTTCGAAAACCTCGCGCAGTTCGCCGCTTTGGGCGCCGCTGCAGAGTTCGCCGAGCCCCAGGGCATTCTTCACGACTGGCACCTGACTGGCAGCGGCAAACAGCAAAGACTGTGGCACGGCGAGCTGAAGCCCTTTACCCAGCCGCAGCCGTGGCCCGCACAGACGCTCGCCGATGGCCAGGGGCTGTACACCTGGGAGGGCGAGCGCTGGTGGCTGCACGAGGGCCGCGCCGCGCAGGTCAAACAAGCGCCAGAGGGCACCTGGCAGTTGGCCGAAGTTGCCGGGCAGCGCCATCGCCCCAAGCTACTGGGGAATGGCCAGGGCACCTGGCTTCTGGAGCACGAGCGCCCACTCGCGTGGCAGCCAGAAAAATTGCTGAAGCGCATGGGGCCGCTGAGTGAAGGCCTGGATCAAGCCACCCTTGAGCGAGCACTGCGGTGCAGCGGCTACGATGCTGCAACCCTGCGCAAGGTAACGGCAGACCACCAGCCACTGCCGGCACTGCTGGCCGATAGCCTGCAAGCGCTGGGCGGCATCGAGCCCGGCCTGGCGGAGCAGGAACCAGCCGGGGCGGCCATACTGGCGCAGGACTTCCCATCGCTGAGCCTGCGCGCGCGCAGGGAGATACTGGCCCAGGCCCGCCCCGTGGACCTTGCCCAGTTGCAACGCACCGGCCGGCTGCCGCTACGCATCGCCGAAACCGCTCGCCTGCACCTGCGCGAAGGGCGGATCAGCCGGGCACTTGCACGTTTTTACCATGACGATGGCCCAGCAGCAGACCGCGATACCCTGCTGTTTAACAGCCTGGCACGCCTGCCCGGCTGGGCCGGCGAAGTCCGCCTGGAACTGCGCGAAGGCACGCTCAAAGGGGAGCTCAAGGCCGAGGTGGGCGAACAAACGCTGCCGACCAAGGTACTGGTGCGCAACGGCAACAGCTACGTCCCGTATGACGAGCAGAGCGAAGCCCTGTCCGGGGAACATGATATCTACCGCGCCCTACTCCAGGCGCTGCCCGACAGCGAGCGCACCGCCCTGCAAGTACAGGTTCATCAGGGGCCCGAACTGCGTGATGCCCTATTCGAGCAAGCAGCCAGCGACCGCAGCAAGGCAGCCCTGGACCTGCATATGGCACCAGTACGCCCACAGTACCGGCTGCCCACCCGCCTGCCGGGTGAGCGCCGTATCGGTTACCGCTTGAGCGGCCGGGGGCATGGCGCCCTCACGGCAGACGAGCAGTTCGACCAGCTGTTCCCGGCCAACCCGGAGGGCGACCGCGAACTGCTGCGCCAGCGCCTGCGACACCAGGCAGGTGGCGAGCCTGGCGCATTCGCGCGCCTGCTTGACCAACTGCGCCAGGAATACCAGCAGCTCGACAGCGCCCTGCTGAGCTGGGTCCACGACCCAGAAGGCGTCGCCCTTGGCGCCCTGGAGCTTCGACGCAGCAACCGAGAAGGCTTGGCACAGCGCATTCGCAGCGCCTGGCGCCGGGAAAAACCCCGACGACCCGACCGGCACCTTCGACCATGTGATCCTTATGGCCGAGGCGCACCAGCTTGATGCCCTGCCCCGGTTGCCCATGCGCCTGCCACACGTGCGCCAGTTGGTGCTCAACGGCCTGACTGACACATCCGGCGCAGAGCTCGCACCGTTCTTGCAGGCTTTTCCAGGCCTGCGCGCCCTGGACCTGGCGGACAATACCCTGCATGTGCTCCCCGAGGCGCTTGCAGAGATGCATGAACTGCAATCACTGGACCTTGCTGAAAACTTTGTAGAGCTCAATGACTCCAACCTGGGCGTGATCGTGCGCCTGCGCAGTCTCAGGCGCCTCAACCTGACCGATGCCATTCAGGGCTTGCCCGTCGCGGCGCTTGATCGCCTGGCAACCTTGCCGCTGCTCGACACGTTGCAAGCCGACCTCAACTCGCTGAATTTCAGTGTCGAGCAGTTCGAAGCGCTGGCCCGCTGGCCGGCGCTGCGCGGCCTGAGCCTGGGCCAGAACGAGATCAGCCTCAACCAAGCGACCCGGGCAGCACTGGCGCGGCTCAACCAGCTGGAAATTCTGTCGCTCTACGAAAACCCGCTGGGGCTGGCGCCCGATCTGACCGGCTGGACAAACTTGCAGCAGCTGGACCTGGAAGACACCGGCATCGCCGAGTGGCCCGCAGGGCTAGAGGCGCTGCTCGACCAGACACCGCTGAACATGCGCAGGTTCGACCTCAGCGGCAACGACATTACCGATGCCCCCGACTTGCAGGCATCGGCTTACGCGCGAAGCGTGCGCGAAGGCCAGGCGGACTTTTCCTATAGCCTCAATGACAACCCCTTCAGCGCCGAAGCCTGGCAACGCCTTGAGCGTGCAGGCCTGCAGCTCAACGCGCCGGCCGAAGTCGGGGGCATGGCGCTCGAGCTATGGCCGCAGTCACTGCACCAACACCTCACGACCACGGCCCAGGCCCCTGCCTGGCAGCCGCTGTATAATTTGTTCCGGCGTCTGCCAGACACCGCAGACTATGCCCGCAGCCCAACGGGCGTAAGGGCCCGCATGCAGCAAGTGGTGCAAACGCTTGCCGTTGAAGAGGCGCAGGCACCTTGGGGCCGCGCCCAGGTCATGCAACACATCAACGACCTGATCGAGGATGCCGGCCAGCAATGCGTCGACCAAGCCAGCCTGCTGTTCAGCGAGATCGAAACCGATGTGCTGGTGTGGCAGGGCATCAGCCAGGCCGCCACCGGGGATGCCGACCAAGCCGCTGCGGTAGGCACAGCAGGTTGCCTGTATCGCCAGCGCCTGCTCGATGCCCGTGTCGGCGAGCTGTACCAGGCGCGCGTGGCCCGGCGCCGCGCACTGGCCGACGCCAGCGACGATGCCGCACGTGCTGCCGCCCCGCCGCTGCACGCCGACGACGACCTGGACGACACGTCCTTGACCGAGCCGGATTACCTGCTCGATGAACTGGAAATGGCCTTGCATGCGCGCATCCACCTGCGCCAGTCGCTGCACCTGCCGCCGCAGCCGGACGGCATGATGTTCGCGTACCTGGCTCGCCTGAGCGATGCCACCTTGCAACGCCTGAGCCAAGGCGTCGTGGCCAGCTCCAACCTGGCGGGGCTCGGCCAGTGGGCGGCAGAGCAGAGCTTCTGGCAGGCCTGGCTCCGCCGCCTGGCACCGCAAGAGTTCGAAGCACAGGCGCAAAGCTGGGAGGCGGCCTCGGAGTACTTCGACACCCTCGCCACCACGGGGGTCGCAACCGGCCCCTACACCGGCCCAGCGGTGCCTGAGTCGCTGGTGGCGGCATTGGAAAGCGAAGTCGCCGACGTGCCCGGCCTGAGCTGGCGCAGCGATGGCATCTTGCAACAGCATGACCTTACCGCAGAGCCCTACGCCAACATGCTACCCAACCCATTGGACCGGGTCGGCGGGGTGATGCTGCGGGCCCGGCGCGATGCCGAGCGAACGCTGGTTGCGACCCTTACCACCGTGTTGATGGATAACCAGGCCGCGCAGGCGATGGTTACGTCCTGAGGTTGCCTTGCCCCCACCGCTGGGCTCCAGCGGTGAGGGCGCCGATGCCGGGCTTCGCACGATCCCTGCAGGAGCGGCCTTGTGCCGCGAAAGGGGTGCGAAGCGCCCCCCAAGATTTGCGCTCCACGCCACTATCGCCGAGGGCCGCTGCGCAGCCCTTTCGCGGCACAAGGCCGCTCCTACACGAACCCGCGCAGCCTCATACAGACTCCAGCCTTAGGATTGGCCAACGGCTGGGGGGGGGGAAATCAGCGCGCGACAACTGGTCAGACCGGTAAGGCCAAAATATCTTGCAATGTAAGAAATTTCGGAGTTTTATGGCTCTCGCAGTGAACAAACCGGTAAGACCACAATAATTAAGTCCTGCACTCTTTCGCTCCGTGTGGCTGGGGGGCAAGGACACCGACCAGAGATCCCTCCCATGCTCAAATGGTGTTCGCGTTCGATCTTTCTCCAGGTAGTGCTCGGCCTCGCCTTAGGCGTCGTCTGCGGCCTGAGCGCTCCTGAACTCTCCCTGCAACTCAAACCCCTCGGTGACGGTTTCATCAAGCTGATCAAGATGCTGATCGGCCTGATCGTGTTCTGCGTTGTAGTCAGCGGCATCTCTGGTGCCGGCGACCTGAAAAAGGTCGGCCGCATCGGCCTGAAGTCGGTCATCTACTTTGAAGTGCTGACCACCCTGGCCCTGGTGATCGGTCTGGTGTTCGCCTTCACCAGCGGCATCGGTACCGGCGCCAACATTCACCTCGACCAGCTTTCCAGCGCCGACGCAGGCGCCCTGGCCGACCGCGGCGCGCACATCCATAGCACCACCGGCTTCCTCATGGACCTGATCCCTACCTCGGTGGTGGGCGCCTTTGCCGACAACAACATCCTGCAAGTGCTGCTGTTCTCGGTGCTGTTCGGCAGTGCGTTGAACCTGGTGGGCGAATCGGCCTCGGGCATTTCGCGCCTGATCAACGAACTAAGCCATGTGATCTTCCGCATCATGGGCATGATCGTGCGCCTGGCACCGATCGGCGTATTCGGTGCCATCGCCTTCACCACCAGCAAATATGGCCTGTCGTCGCTGCAGCATCTGGGCGGCCTGGTGGCGCTGTTCTACCTGACCTGCGCAGGCTTCGTGCTGATCATCCTCGGCACCGTGATGCGTATCTCTGGCCTGCGCCTGCTACCGCTGATCCGCTACCTGCGTGAAGAGCTGAGCATCGTGCTCGGTACCGCCTCGTCGGATGCCGTGCTGCCACAGGTCATGCGCAAGCTTGAGCATCTGGGCATCGGCAGCTCCACCGTGGGCCTGGTAATTCCAACCGGCTACTCGTTCAACCTCGACGGCTTCTCCATCTACCTGACGCTGGCAATCGTGTTCATCGCCAACGCCACCGGCACCCCACTGGCAATGACCGACCTGCTGACCATCCTGCTGGTGTCGCTGGTCACTTCCAAAGGCGCCCACGGCATCCCCGGCTCGGCGCTGGTGATTCTGGCAGCGACCCTGACCGCAGTGCCGGCGATCCCCGTGGTGGGCCTGGTGCTGGTGCTGGCAGTCGACTGGTTCATGGGTATTGGCCGCGCACTGACCAACCTGATCGGCAACTGCGTGGCCACCGTGGCCATCGCCCGCTGGGAGAAAGACATCGACCTGGAGCGCGCCAACAACGTGCTGGCCAACAAGCCAGGCTTTGCCCCAGCGCCACGCAAACCACAAGGCCCGGCCCATCAACAGGAATTCTGAGCCAAGCCCGGCCGACGCCAAGCGTCGGCCGGCAACTTCCCGACAACCGACGGCGCCGAACAAGGAGCGACCCGTGATCAGCTCTTCGACCGTAGTCAACTCAGTGGTGGAAAAACTTCGCCAAGCCCTGGCCCGCGGCCAGTGGCGCAGCGGCGACATGTTGCCCGGCCAGCGCGAGCTGGCCGAGCAGTTGGGTATCAGCCGACCTAGCCTGCGCGAAGCGGTAATCGTGCTGGAAACCCTGGGCCTGGTGCGTTCGATGCCCGGCAAAGGCGTGCTGGTGCTCGATGCCGACGCTGCCCCCCCACAAACCCCGGAGACGGTGGCCCAGGCAAGCCTGGCCGACGTGCTGGAGCTGCGCTACACCCTCGAACCCTTCATCGCCGGCCTGGTCGCGCAATCGGCCGGCAGCCAGGACATCGGCCAGTTGCGCCTGACCCTCATGGACATGCGCGAAGCCTTGGACAGCACCGACAGCGAAGCAGGGTTCAATGCCTACATTGCGTTCCATGAAGCCTTGTTCGCGTTGACCACCAACCCGATTTTCCAGAGCGTGGTACAGCAGACCGGCAACGCCCTCAAGCAGAGCACCGACATGCTGCGCAATTCCCCCGAACACCTGGCAGCACGGCTTCGCGAAAACGAAGCGGTGGTGCGCGCCATCCGCGAGCGCAACAGCGCGTTGGCCAGCCTGCAGATGCGCCGCCACATCCTCGCTGAAGGCGAGCGCATGGGCATCGCACTGAATATTCCCGACGAACACCCAGGCCCGTAATAAAGGAGAGCGACCATGACCGCCAGCGCCCAAGCCGCCCTTCGCCTGCCTGCCCTGCTGGGTAGTGGCGAAACCCGCCTGTCGGCCGAGCAAATCTACCCGCGGCTGTTCGACGCGATTCTCGAACAGCGTCTGCCACCAGGCAGCGCCTTGCCTGAACAAGCCCTGGGCAATGCCTTTGGCGTCAGCCGCACGGTAATCCGCCGCGTGCTCGGGCGCCTTTGCGACCAGCAAGTGGTGGTGCAGCGCCCAAGCCACACCGCACACTTGGCCGCCCCCGACCCGCAGCAAGCCCGCCAGGTGCTCAGCGCCCGGCGCCTGGCCGAAACCACGTTGATTGGCCTGGCCACGCAGCGTGCCCGGCCAGCGCAGATCCGCCAGTTGCGCCAATTGGTCGAGCGCGAGCGCCAGCACCACGAACAGGGCGAGCGCTGCACGGCCATCCGCCTGGGCGGTGAGTTCCACATGAAACTTGCGCAAATGGCGGCCAACGCGCCACTGGCGCGTTTTCTCAATGGCCTGGTGCCAATGACTTCGCTGATCATCGCCCGCTACGAGTCGCCGTGCTGCGAGCACTGCGCCTGGCAGGAACATGCCGCGATCATCGATGCGGTGGAGGGCGGTAACGGCGAGGCGGCGCTGGCGTTGATGCATGAGCATCTTGATCGGCTCGAGGCCAAGCTTGACCTGGGCCAGGGCTGAGCAGGCCTGGCTGAAAAAGGGGCCGCCTTGCGGCGCAAGGCCGGTGCCCTCCCCTCAGGCCGCAGCCAGCGCCGACCTTGGCAAGCCAAACACCCGGTCAAACGCCCAGTTATAGGCAAAGGTGTAGCACGGCACCAGCACGATGAACGCCAGGTCCACCATCAGCGCCTCCAGCAACGTCATTCCCAGCCACCAGGCAATCAGCGGGATCAGGTACACCACCAAGGTCAGCTGAAACCCCACCGCATGCACAACCCGGCGCGCCACGCTACGACCGCGCGTGGCCTGGCGGCTCTCCCAGTACTCGAACAACGTGTTGTAGATCAGGTTCCACAGCATGGCGATGGTGGTGATCATCACCGCCAAGGGCCCGGTGTGCGACGCCTGGGTGTCCGACAAATAAGCCAGGCCCAAGGTCGACATGCACAGGCCGATCAATTCATAGAAGGTCACGTAGACCAGTTTGCGTTTAAGTCCTTGCACGGGTTTGCCTTTACTACAGGTTCATCGAAAGGCGGCGAGCTTGCATCAATGCGCTTGACAGAAAAAGTCATCAGCTTTCAGATTTACTGAAAGGAGACTTGCCATGAACCTGTCCAGCGACACTATCGAACTGTTTCTTGCCGTCCTCGACCGAGGCTCGTTTTCAGCCGCCGCCAGGGCATTGGGGCGGGTGCCTTCAGCCATTAGCATGGCCATTGGCAACCTTGAAGCCGAACTGGGCTATGCCCTGTTCGAGCGCGGCTCACGGGAAGTGCGGCCCACCGCCCAGGCACTGGCGCTTGAGCCCCACGCACGCTTGATCGCCGAGCAACTGGGCTTGCTGGCAGTGCACGCCTTGGAGCTGTCGCAAGGGCTTGAAAGCAGCCTGGCTATCGCCGTCGTGCCCGACATCGACCAGCGCCCGGTGCTTGCGGCCATCGGCCGCCTCGCCGAACGCTACCCGCTGCTGGATATCGAGCTGCTTGCAGCGCCCCAAGAAGAGGCATTGCAGCTGCTGGACAGCGGCCGAGCCGCCTTGGCGCTGGCTTTTGCAGGCCTGCATGTGGACCCGCAGCGCAGCTTTCAGCACGTTGGCATGGAGTCGCTGGTGGCCATTTTGTCGCCTGGGCACCCGGCGCTTGTCCAAGGGCGGATCCGCAATCTAGAGGACCTGGTTGGCTTACGCCAGATACTTATAGCCAGCCGCGACCTGCCCCTGAGCGACCCGCGCTCACTGATCGGCACCTCGCATTGGCGCACCGACAGCTTCGATCTGGCCGTGCAAATGGTCGAAGCTGGCCTGGGCTGGGGAGATTTACCCTTGTCGCGGGTGGCCCCGTTCATTGCAGACGGCCGCCTGGTGCGCCTGGAATTCGGCAATACCCGCAACGAATTGCAGCTTCCGGTGCATGCTTTCTGGCGCAAACAACAGCCGCTTGGGCAGGCGGCGCGCGCCTTGGTCAGGCTGCTGTGCGAGCGGGGTGACATTTAGGGCATATCAGTCACAAATTGCGACAGCCGGTGTATCAACAAATTTCAGATGCCGCCGATACCGTGTTGACAGGGTTTGCCCATCGCACCAAAAGTGTGCGGCGCCCTCCACCCTCTGGCCCAAGGTCTCGAAACATGAACCTGAAATTCCGCCACAAGATATTGCTCAGTGCCTGCGGCGTTGTCGTCCTGGCATTTGCCCTGTTCACGCTTTACAACGACTACCTGCAGCGCAACACCATCCGCCAGAATATCGAGTCATCGGTACGCCAGGCAGGCGCGCAGACAGCCAGTAGCGTGCAGAACTGGATGAGCGGGCGCATTCTGGTATTAGAAAACCTCGCGCAGAATATCGGCCAGCAGGGAGCAGGCAGCAACGTACCAGGGTTGGTTGACCAACCATCCCTGACCAGCAACTTCCAGTTCACTTATTTTGGCCAGAACACCGGCCTGTTCACCCAGCGCCCTGACGCCAAGATGCCTGATGGCTACGACCCGCGTCAGCGCCCGTGGTACACCCAGGCGGTCAGCGCCAACCAGACCCTGCTGACCCCGCCCTACCAGGCGTCGGTCGGTGGCCTGGTGGTCACCATCGCCATCCCGGTCAAGGCCCGCAGCGGCGGCGAACTGCTCGGGGTAGTCGGTGGCGACCTGAGCCTGGACACCTTGGTGGAGATTCTCAACGCGGTAGACTTCGGCGGCATCGGCCATGCGTTTCTGGTCGACCACGAAGGCCAGGTCATCGTCAGCCCTGACAAAGACCACGTGATGAAAAACCTCAAGGACATCTACCCAGGCACCACCCTGCGCATCGAGCAGGGCCTGCAGGATGTAACCTTGAACGGCCAGGAACGCATTCTGTCGTTCGCCCCGGTCAAAGGCCTGCCCTCAGCGAAGTGGTATATCGGCCTGTCGATCGATAAAGACAAAGCCTACGCAGCCCTCGGCCAGTTCCGTATCTCGGCCATTATTGCCATGCTCGTGGCCGTGGCTGCCATCGCCGGCCTGCTGGGCCTGCTGATCCCTGTGCTGATGCGCCCTCTGACCACCATGGGCCGCGCCATGCGCGACATCGCCGAAGGTGAAGGCGACCTGACCCGCCGCCTGACCGTGCAGAACAACGACGAATTCGGGGAACTGGCCAGCTCATTCAACCGCTTCGTCGAGCGTATTCACGCCTCGATCAGCGAAGTGTCTTCGGCTACCCGCCTGGTGCACGACCTTTCCGAGAAAGTCGTAGGCGCATCCAACGCCTCGCTCACCGGCTCCGAAGAGCAGAGCATGCGCACCAACAGCGTGGCCGCGGCGATCAACGAACTGGGCGCCGCTACCCAGGAAATCGCCCGCAACGCCGCCGATGCCTCGCAGCACGCCAGCGGCGCCAGCGACCAGGCCCACGATGGCCGCACCGTGGTCGAGCAGGCCATCAGTTCGATGACCGCCCTGTCGCAGCGCATCAGCGAGTCGTGCCAACAGATCGAAACGCTCAATGCCAGCACCGACGAGATCGGCAAGATTCTCGACGTGATCAAGGGTATTTCCCAGCAGACCAACCTGCTGGCGCTCAACGCCGCCATTGAAGCCGCACGCGCGGGTGAAGCGGGCCGCGGGTTCGCCGTGGTAGCCGATGAAGTGCGTAACCTGGCCCACCGCACCCAGGAATCGGCTGAAGAGATTCACCGCATGATCACCAGCCTGCAAGTGGGCTCGCGTGAGGCGGTGCACACCATGAACACCAGCCAGGTGTCCAGCGAGCAGACCGTGCAGGTTGCCAACCAGGCCGGCGAACGCCTGGCCAGCGTTACCCAGCGCATCGGCGAGATCGACGGCATGAACCAGTCGGTGGCCACCGCCACCGAAGAGCAGACCGCCGTGGTCGAGAGCCTGAACCTGGACATCACCCAGATCAACGCCCTCAACCAGCAAGGGGTGGAAAACCTCAACGAAACGCTGCGCCACTGCGATGCGCTGAGCCAGCAGGCCGGGCGCCTGAAACAACTGGTCGGCAGTTTCCGCATCTGAGCGTGGTCGGCATCGCGGGCCAGCCCCGCGATGCCGACATGGCCGGTTATAACCTAATAACCAACAAGTCTATTTCGCTATAAAAAAATCTATATGCTGCTTGCATCCGATAACGGGCAAAGCTGGGCAGTCGAGTAGCGTATGGATGTAGGTTCTTTCGGTTTCACCATTGCAGGGCTGGTTGTGGGTTTCATCGTCGGCATGACCGGCGTTGGCGGCGGTTCGCTGATGACCCCTATCCTGCTGTGGTTCGGCATCAGCCCCGCCACTGCCGTGGGCACCGACCTGCTCTACGCAGCCATCACCAAAGCCAGCGGCGTCTGGGTGCATGGGCGCAACAAGAACATCGATTGGAAGATCACCGGCTGGCTGACCCTCGGCAGTGTGCCGGCTGCGGCGCTGACCCTGTGGTTTCTCAGCACCCTGCACACCGATACCTCGGCGCTGAACGCGATCATCAAGCAAGGCCTGGCCGTGGTGCTGATCCTGACTGCGCTGGCGATCCTGTTCAAATCGCGCCTGCAAGCTTTCGCCAGCCGCCATGCCGGCGACCACTACCACCTCAGCGACCGCACCCTGAACACCCTCACCGTGGTGACCGGCGTTGTGCTGGGGGTGATGGTCACCCTGACCTCGATTGGCGCTGGCGCCCTGGGCACCGTGGCGCTGTTCCTGCTGTACCCCTTCCTGGTCACCCGCCGCCTGGTGGGCACCGAAATCGCCCACGCGGTACCGCTGACGCTGGTCGCAGGCCTGGGCCACGCCGGTATGGGCAACATGGACTGGTCGCTGCTGGGTTACCTGCTGCTGGGGTCGTTGCCGGGGATCTACCTGGGTAGCCACCTGACCGGGCGCATCTCCGACCGCGTGCTGCGGCCTTGCCTGGCAGCGATGCTGCTGCTGATCGGGTACAAGCTGGCGTTCTGAGCCAACCCTTACCGGTTCCACAGCAGTGTAGGAGCGGCCTTGTGTCGCGAAAGGGCTGCGCAGCAGCCCCAATATCTCGGATTTAATGCAAAAAATGCCGGGGCTGCTGCGCAGCCCTTTCGCGGCACGAGGCCGCTCCTGCACCGAGCGCGCCAGCCGACACATTCGTGTACGGCCATAGTCCTGCCCGATTACTTGGCGGACTGTTGCTCGAGGTAATCGGTCAGGAAGTGCTCAGGGTTGCTCTGGCTGGCCAGACCCGCGCTGTAATACAGCGGGGTTTCCCCGTCCTGGCCTGGCAGATACAGTTCACCCGAGTTGCCACGCACGATCAGCACGACATACTTCTTGCCGTCCACCTGGGTGGCATAGCGCACGTCACGGCCGGTCTTCTCCACCTGCATTTTCTGGATACGCTTGTCCCAGTCGTGGTCGGCGCCAGCAATCTGTACCAGCGCCTCGTTGGCCGAGCGCTCACCGACGCGCATCGTCCAGACCTGCACTCCACGTTCACCTTCGAAAGCGTCTACCTTGTCCGCCACCGCCGGCCGTGCGGCCTCGGCTGCAAACAATGGGCTGCTGATGAAAAGGCCCAGCGCCAGGGCCATCCAGTTGCGTTTTGCTGCAAGCATCATGCTGCGATTCCTGTTCGATCAATGGAAAAACCCCGCTCCGGGGGCCGGATAATGATTGCAGATACGCCGTACAGTTCAACCCTTCACTGCATGCCGCTCAACGCAACGGCTTTTTGCCACCCTTAATCAGCTTGCCCCTGCCTCGTTCCTTGTTTAATCCAACGACAACAAGGAAGTTGCAGCATGACCGATCTCTCACGTCGCTCGCTGGTTGGCTTGGGCATGGCCCTGCCGTTTCTCGGCCAACTGAGCTGGGCCGGCGAGGCCCCGCCTGCGGCCCGCAATGCAGGCCCTGTGCAAATCAATTTCAACGAAAGCCCCTGGGGCCCATGCCCCGCCGCGCGCAAGGCAATGCAGGACGGCATCGCGCAGAGCGGGCGCTACCCGTACAAGGCGCAGTACCGGCTGATCGACCTGTTTGCCGAGCAGCAAGGCCTGCAAGCCGACCAGGTGCAGGTATTCTGCGGCTCGAAACTTGCGCTGCAGCATGCAGTGATGGCCTTTACCGGCCCGCGCAGCCTGGTGCTGGCAGAACCCTCCTACGAAGCGCCGAGCGACGCCGCACACGCCCGGGGCACAGCAGTGCGCGCCGTCGCACTGAACCCGCAGCACGCCCATGACGTCGACGCCATGCTGGGTGCCGACAGCAACCCCGGCATGATCTACCTGTGCAACCCCAACAACCCCACCGGCACCCTCACCCCGCGCCGCGACATTGAACGCCTGCTCTCGCACAAGCCCGTAGGCAGCGTGGTGGTGGTCGATGAGGCCTACATTCATTTCAGCGACGCGCAAAGCTGTGTCGATCTGGTCAAGGAGCACCCCGAACTGCTGGTGCTGCAAACCTTCTCCAAACTCTACGGCATGGCCGGCGCACGCCTGGGCCTGGCCATCGGCCAGGCGCCGCTGCTGCAAAAGCTTGAGGTGTACGACGGCGATAACGTGGCCCCCGCCGCTACCCTGCTGGCAGGGCTGGCCAGCCTGCAAGACCCGCAGGTTGCGCCGCAGCGCAAGCGTGACAACGCCCGCCTGCGCGACCACACCATTGCCTGGCTCGGTGAGCGCGGCTGGCGCTGCACGGCATCGCAGACCAACTGCTTCATGATTGACCTGCGCGGCCCTGCACAGCCGGTGGTCGAGCGCCTGGCCCAGGAGCAAGTACTCGTGGGCAGGGTGTGGCCAAGCTGGCCAAACTGGATGCGCGTAAGCGTAGGTGATGAGGCCGACATGCGGCGTTTTCGCGAGGCGTTTGCCAAAGTTACGGCCGGCTGACGGCCATCACTGAAACCCACTGAAACAGGGGCCGCGTTGCGGCCCTTCTGGCTTCTACAGCAAATTCAAGACAATCCTGTTAATTCCTGTACACGAATTTTCTCCTAAAGGTTTATATTCAACCCGCCGAAACAGTAGGCATAGCAAGTGGCCACCCCTCCACCGAAACGGCCATGCGTTCCTTCACTTTCACGGATGGGTGTCGCAATGAAAATAAAAAATAAATTAGTGCTGGCCTTCGTGCTCGTGGCGTTTATCCCGGTCGCATTGGTTGGCGGTATTTCGGTAGTGAGTATCCGCAGCGACGCGGTCGACCAGTTCGTCGATGGCAGTACCCGTGAAATCCGCCAGATCGACGGCAACATGCGGCAGTTCTTCGACGGCACGCTGCAAAACGTCGATCAAATGGCCAAGGATCCTGTATACAATTCGGTCAGTACACTTAAAGACTACACCGGCCCAGACGCAGCCAAACTGCCGATGCCCGCAGCCGCGCAACAGGTCATCGACGCCTTTGCCCGCTACGGCACCACCCACCCCGCTGCGGCCATTCTTTCCATCGGCCTGGAAGACGGCACCTACGCCAAATGGCCCGATGACCCGCAACTGGCTAAATACGACCCGCGCGCCCGCCCTTGGTACAAGGCGGCCATGGCCACCCCGGACAAGACCGTGCGCACCGCTGCGTACTACTACGACAAAGACGACGTAGCGCTGGTGGGCACCGCCCGTGCACTGCTGGACCCGGCCGGCAAGCCACGCGGCGTGTTCGTGGTCAGCGTCTCGCTGAAAAACCTCACCGAACTGATCAAGAGCATCAAGCTGGGCGAAAGCGGCTATGTAATGCTGATCGAAGACGGCACCGTACTGGTCGACCCGCGCGACGCCGGGCACAGCTTCAAGCAGCTCAAGGACCTCGGCGCACCCTATGCGCAACTGGCCGCCACCACCCAAGGCTCGACCGACGTCGAGATCGACGGCGTACGCTACATGGCCAACGTGTGGACCTCGCCGGGCTTGGGCTGGCGTTTTGTCGGGCTGATCGAATACAACGAAGTGATGGCTGCCGCCACCAGCATGACCTACACCATCGTCCTGATCGTGATTGTGCTGGCGTTGGTCTTCGCCCTGCTGGCTGCCGCGTTCTCGCGGGTTATCGTCAAGCCGATCAACCAGGTCAGTGTCGGCCTGCAATCGATCGCCGAAGGCGAAGGCGACCTGCGCCGCGACCTGCAGGTGCAAGGCCGTGATGAAACCGCCGAGCTTGCCGGCTGGTTCAACAAGTTCCTCGCCGCCATCCGCCAGTTGATCCAGCGTATTGGTGCGGCCTCCACCAACCTGCACGAAGCCTCGCAGGCCAACAGCGCCATGGCCGGCGACATGAACGAAGCAGCCGGCCGTCAACGCGAGGCGGTGGAGCTTGTGTCCACGGCCTTCAACGAGATGGTCGCCACTGCCAACGAAGTCGCGCGCTCTTGCAGCAGCGCCGCCGATGCCGCTGAAAATGGCCACCGCCGTGTGGCCGAAGGCAAGCAGCAGATCGTCGCCACCACCGACAACGTCAACCGCCTCGGCCTGCGCCTGAGCGAGTCCTCCCAGGCCATGGTCGAGCTGGAAGAAGGCAGCCGCAGCATCAACCAGATTCTGGGCACCATCCGCGCCATCGCCGAGCAGACCAACCTGCTGGCGCTCAACGCCGCCATTGAAGCCGCTCGCGCAGGCGACCAGGGCCGCGGGTTTGCGGTAGTGGCAGACGAAGTCCGCGCGCTGGCCAAGCGCACCTCCGACTCCACCGGCGAGATCGACCAATTACTCAACACCCTGGGTAGCAAAACCCAGGAGGTTTCACAAAAGATGGACAGCTGCCTGGACCTGTCACGCGCCAGCGTCTCGTCCATCGAAAGCGCGCGCGACAGCTTCGAAGGCATCCAGCTGTCGGTGAACGAGATTCGCGACCAGAACCTGCAGATTTCTGCCGCCGCCGAAGAGCAGCACAGCGTGGCAGAAGAGATCAACCGCCACATCCAGCAGATCTACGACGAAGCGCGCCTGGTGGAAGGCCTTGCCAGCTCGGCGCAGTCCGACTCCGGGCGCCTGGCACAGCTGTCGGATGAGCTGAACGGGCTGGTCGGGCGCTTCAAATCATAACCCTGTGACAATGTTGTGGGAGATTCTGTGGTTTTGTGCAAGCTTGTGGTGGCCTCATCGCAGGCTGCCGCCAGCTCTCATAGAACAAACGCTAACTGACTGATTCACATCGAAACGTGGGAGCGGGCTTGCCCCGCGATAGCGATAGCACTGCCAACATCGCATCGCGGGGCAAGCCCGCTCCCACGGTGCCCAGTTATCTACGCGACAGCGCAGCCCGGAAGGGCTGGGTGATCTCCCACAGGAGCTCAGTCAGGCATGTCTATCTTGGCCCGGCGCAGTCTTTGCGGGAGCTGGCGCTAGCCTGCGATGAGGCCGGTGCAGGGTTTCACATAGCGGGGTAATTTCCTACAGAACCGCAGTGTTCCAGCCGCCCTGCCCGTCCACCTCCAGCAGATGGGTATGCAAAGCCGCCAGCGTATTGCGGTGCCCAACGCTCACCAGTAGCGCCTGCGGCATCTCGTTGCGCAGCAGCGAATACAGTGCATGCTCAAGCCCTTCATCCATCGCCGACGTGGATTCATCGAGAAACACCACCTGCGGCTGGTTGAACAGCACCCGCGCAAACGCCAGACGCTGCTGCTCGCCCACCGATAGAATCCTCGACCAGTCACAACGCTCATCCAGACGCTCGCACAGGTGCGCCAACTGCACTTGCCGCAAGGCCTGTTGCATGCGGGCATCCTGCGCTGGCGGCGCGTCCGCCGGGTAGGCGATGGCGGTTCGCAAATCCCCCAACGGCAAGTACGGGCGCTGCGCCAGGAACAGCGCCTGATGGCCCTGCGGCCTGCCAACCGTACCTTCGGCATAGGGCCAAAGCCCGGCCAGAGCGCGCAATAGAGTGGTCTTGCCGCTGCCTGACGGGCCTTTGATCAGCAGCGCCTGGCCCGCATGCAGGTCCAGGTCGAGGTTGGCGATCAGTGCATGGCCGTCGGGGCGGCGCACCTGCAGGCCGCTGATGGCCATAGCCCCAGCCAGGTTCCGGGAATCAACGCTCGGCAGTGCGGCGGCCTGCGCGTTGGCATCAAGGAAACCGGTCAGACGGTCCAGGGTGGCGCGGTAGCTGGCAAACGTATCGTAGGACTCGCGGAAAAACGACAGCGAATCCTGCACCTGGCCAAATGCCTGTGAGGTCTGCATGACGTCGCCAAGCTTGATCGCCCCGCTGAAAAACCGCGGCGCCTGGAGGATGAACGGGAACACCACCGCCACCTGGCTGATGGCAAGGTTGAACCCGCTGAACTTGAGGTTTCGAAACACCAGCGCCCAGGCGTTGCCGATCAGCGCGAAGAAGCGGCCGAGCAAGGTGCCCCGCTCCACCTGCGCGCCTTGGTAGAAGGCGATGTTCTCGGCATTTTCACGTAGCCGCATCAGCGCGTAGCGGAAGTTGGCCGTGAGCTTTTCGTTGAGGAAATTAAGGCGTATCAGCGGCTGCCCGAGGCGAAAGGCAATCCAGGTGGCAACCAGCACATAGAGGTACACGGCAAACACCATCGCCCGCGGCACTTCCAGCCCTGCCACCGTCAGCGGCGCCGACAGGCCCCACAGAATCCCGGTGAAGGCCACCAGCGAAACCAGCGCGCTGACCGCACCCAAGGCCAGCGAAACCGAGCCAGTGACGAACGCATTGATGTCCAGCTCGATACGCTGGTCGGGGTTGTCGACAGGCTCTGGCAGAAACTGCCCGCGATAGTAGGCGTCGCCGCGCATCCAGTCGGCGGTGAGGCGTTCGGTGAGCCATACGCGCCAGTGAATGTTGAAGGCCTGGGTCACGTAGAAGTTGAACAGCGCGCGCAATACATGCATGGCGGCCAGCACCGCGAACACCCCGAGCAGGTACCAGAACGCGGTCTGGTCCAGGCCTTGGAGCGCGCTGTAGAAGCCGTTGTACCAAAACGAGAACAACACCTCCAGGCGCACGGCAAACAGGGTCAGCACCAGCAACAAGGCAAAGGCCAGCAATGGCCGCCAACTGCGCCGCACATTGAAGTAAGGGCCTGCGAGGCGCCAGAACTGGCGGCCCCATTGGGTATGGCGTACCGCCACAATGGCGCAGACGGCAAAGCCGATGAAGGTGATGCCTGTGGCGATTGCCAGCCAGCTCAGGCTCTGTTGCAGAGCCTGGTGCCAGTTCATGTCCATAGGAGCGTGTCCGTGACGAGGTTTTCGCGAGGTTAGCACCGGCGGGTGCTGAACCTGGCGAACATGACGGACATTTCATTTTTTGCACGAGCGCCTTGGGCTTGCCATGCTGGCTTCATCGCGGGGCAAGCCCGCTCCCACGCTGCTCAGTTCTCTGTGCGACAGCGCAGCCAGGAAAGGCTGGGTGATCTCCCACGGAGACCGCGTCAGCCGCGATATCCGCGTCTGGCTCAGATCCCTGTGGGAGCTGGCGACAGCCTGCGATGAGACCGGAACAGGCCGCCCACAAAACGCCTGGCAAAGATCAAATCACCCGGTGCAATGCACCGCGAAAAGCCTAGCCCAATGCCTCCCTCACTTTGTCATCCACGCCCTCCCCGGCATGCTCCTCGATCCACGTCCCCAACTGCCTGCGCATCGCCGGCGTCCAGAAACTCACCAGATGCTGGCGCACACCCTGCACCGCCTTGGCACGGTCCGGTTCGCTGTCGAAGTAATGGGCGATCTGGTTGGCCATCTTGACCAGGCTTTCATTGCTCATCGGCGCACCTCTGCCTGTTCCTTGCCTTCGGCCTTGCGTCGCTGCTCCAGCAGGCGGCGCTGTTCATCACTGAAGTTCTGGTAACGCTTCTGCCATTGCGAGGGCTGGAACACCTTCACCACTTCCACCGCCGTGACCTTGTATTCCGGGCAGTTGGTGGCCCAGTCGGAGTTGTCGGTGGTGATCACGTTGGCGCCCGATTCAGGGAAATGGAACGTGGTGTACACCACCCCGGGCGCCACCCGCGCACTGACCCTGGCACGCAGCACGCTCTGCCCCGCCCGGCTGCCCACACCAACCCAGTCGCCGTCACTGATGCCACGGCTCTCGGCATCGCTTGCGTGGATTTCAAGGCGGTCTTCGTCATGCCAGGCAACGTTGTGCGTGCGCCGCGTCTGGGCGCCAACGTTGTACTGGCTGAGGATACGCCCGGTGGTCAGCAACAGCGGGTAGCGGCTGTTGACCTTCTCGTCGGTGGGCACATAGCCGGTCAGCATGAACCGCCCTTTACCGCGCACGAACTCATCGATGTGCATGGTCGGCGTGCCATCGGGCGCCGCGTCGTTGCACGGCCACTGCAAGCTGCCGTGGCGTTCGAGTTCGGCATAGCTGACGCGGTGGAAGCTCGGCGTCAGGCGGGCGATTTCGTCCATGATCTCGGACGGGTGGCGGTAGCTCATCGGGTAACCCAGCGCATTGGCCAGGGCCACGGTGCCTTCCCAGTCGGCCTTGCCGGCCAGCGGTTCCATTACCTTGCGCACCCGCGAGATACGCCGCTCGGCATTGGTAAAGGTGCCGTCCTTTTCAAGGAACGAGCTGCCCGGCAGGAACACATGGGCAAACTTGGCGGTTTCGTTGAGGAAGATGTCCTGCACCACCACGCACTCCATGGCCAGCAAGGCAGCGGTCACGTGCTGGGTGTTGGGGTCGCTCTGAGCGATATCCTCGCCCTGGCAGTACAGCGCCTTGAAGCTGCCATCCAGCGCGGCTTCGAACATGTTGGGAATACGCAGGCCAGGATCGGGCTGCAGCGTCACCCCCCAAGCCTGTTCGAATTCACTGCGCACGGTTTCGTTGGAAATGTGCCGGTAGCCCGGCAGCTCGTGGGGGAACGAGCCCATATCGCACGAGCCCTGCACGTTGTTCTGCCCGCGCAACGGGTTCACGCCAACGCCTTCGCGGCCAATGTTGCCGGTGGCCATGGCCAGATTGGCGATGCCCATTACCGCCGTGCTGCCCTGGCTGTGCTCGGTCACGCCGAGGCCGTAGTAGATCGCCGCATTGCCGCCAGTGGCGTACAGCCTGGCAGCCTCGCGGACCTGTTCGGCAGGCACGCCGCACACCGGGCCCAGCACCTCGGGGGCGTTTTCGGGCAGCGAGACAAAGTCGCGCCAGCGAGCGAATTCTTCGGTTTCACAGCGCGCATCGATGAACGCCTGGTCAAGCAGCCCCTCGGTGACGATCACATGGGCCAAGGCGTTGAGCATCGCCACGTTGGTGCCGGGCCGCAGTTGCAGGTGCAGCTCGGCGCGGGCATGGGGCGCGTCCACCAGGTCGATGCGGCGCGGGTCGATAACGATCAGCCGTGCCCCCTGGCGCAGGCGGCGCTTGAGCTGCGAGCCGAACACCGGGTGCGCATCGGTCGGGTTGGCGCCGATCACCAGCACCACGTCGGCTTGCATCACCGAATCAAAGCTTTGCGTACCGGCAGATTCACCCAGTGTCTGCTTGAGGCCGTAGCCGGTGGGCGAATGGCATACCCGCGCGCAGGTGTCGACGTTGTTGTTACCGAATGCGGTACGCACCAGCTTCTGAACCAGATACGCCTCTTCGTTGGTGCAACGGCTGGAGGTGATGCCGCCAATCGAATCGCGGCCGTATTTCAGCTGGATACGCCGCAGCTCGCTGGCGGCGTAGCTGACGGCCTCGTCCCAGCTGACCTCTTGCCAAGGGTCTTGCAGGCTCTTGCGGATCATCGGCTTGGTGATGCGGTCGGGGTGGGTCGCGTAGCCCCAGGCAAACCGCCCCTTCACACAGGCATGACCGTGGTTGGCGCCACCCTGTTTGTCAGGGACCATGCGCACCAGTTGGTCGCCTTTCATCTCGGCCCGGAACGAGCAGCCCACGCCGCAATAGGCGCAGGTGGTAATCACCGCCCGCTCCGGCTGGCCCAACTGGATCAGGCTCTTTTCGCTGAGGGTGGCGGTCGGGCAAGCCTGCACGCAGGCGCCGCACGATACGCACTCCGAAGCCAGGAAGTCGGCCCCACCGGCCGCAGCCACCCGCGAATCGAAGCCGCGCCCGCTGATAGTCAGGGCGAAGGTGCCCTGGATGTCTTCACAGGCACGCACACAGCGGCTACAGACGATGCACTTGCTCGGCTCATAGTCGAAGTACGGGTTGGAGGTGTCTTTCTGCTCGCTCAGGTGGTTGGCGCCGTCATAGCCGTAGCGCACCTCACGCAGGCCAACCTGGCCGGCGACGGTCTGCAACTCGCAGTTGCCGTTGGCCGAACAGGTCAGGCAATCGAGCGGGTGATCGGAGATGTACAGCTCCATCACGTTGCGCCGCAAGTCAGCCAGACGTGGCGTTTGCGTGCGCACCACCATCCCGTCGGTCACCGGCGTGGTGCACGAGGCCGGGTAGCCGCGCATGCCGTCGATCTCGACCATGCACATGCGGCACGAGCCGAAGGCTTCCAGGCTGTCGGTGGCGCACAGTTTGGGGATGCTGGTGCCCAGCATGGCTGCGGCGCGCATCACCGAGGTACCTGCCGGCACACTGATCGCGCGGCCGTCGATATTCAGGCTGACCTGCACGTCGCTGTCGCGCGCAGGCGTGCCCAGGTCGATGTCGCTGCTGGGGTCGAAGTAATTGATCATTGCGCAGCCTCCGCAGTGGCCAGGCCGAAATCGGCGGGGAAATGCTTGAGGGCGCTGCTCACCGGGTACGCGGTCATCCCGCCCATGGCGCACAGCGAGCCGTACTGCATGGTGTCGCAGAGGTCGCGCAGCAGCCCTGCCTGGCTTTGGCGATAGGCCGGGTCGGTGCTGGCGATCAGCTTGTCGACCACCTCCACCCCACGGGTGGAGCCAATGCGGCACGGCGTGCACTTGCCGCACGATTCTTCGGCGCAGAACTGCAAGGCAAAACGGGCCATGCTGGCCATGTTCAGGCTGTCATCCGCCACCACGACCCCGCCATGGCCAAGCATCGCGCCCAGGGCGGCGAACGCTTCGTAATCCAGCGGTGTATCGAACTGCGCAGGCGGCACCCAGGCGCCCAGCGGGCCGCCCACTTGCGCCGCCTTGACTGGCCGGCCACTGGCGGTACCGCCGCCGTAGCCCTCGACCAGCTCGCGCAGGGTCAGGCCAAAGGCGCGCTCCACCAGCCCCGCGTGGCGCACATTGCCGGCCAACTGGAACGGCAAGGTGCCCAGCGAGCGGCCCATGCCGAAGTCGCGGTAAAACGCAGCGCCCCTGGCCATGATGACCGGCACCGAGGCCAGGGTGAGCACGTTGTGCACCAGGGTCGGCAGCCCGAACAGGCCTTCGAGCGCCGGCAGCGGTGGCTTGGCGCGCACGATGCCGCGCTTGCCCTCCAGCGACTCCAGCAACGCGGTTTCTTCACCGCAGATATACGCCCCAGCGCCCACCCGCACCTCAAGGTGAAACGCCAGGCCATTACCGGCAACATCCAGATACCCGGCCTCACGGGCCAGCAGAATCGCTTCGTTCAGCACCCGCACTGCGTCCGGGTATTCGGAGCGCACATAGATGTAGCCGTGGCTTGCGCCCACCGCCAGGCCCGCGATGATCATGCCTTCGATCAGCAGAAACGGGTCGCCCTCCATCAGCATGCGGTCGGCAAAGGTCCCGGAGTCGCCTTCGTCGGCATTGCACACCACATACTTCTGCGTAGCCTGGGCCTGGCGCACGGTGCGCCACTTGATACCCGCCGGGAACGCAGCGCCACCGCGCCCACGCAGGCCCGAATCAAGCACCGCGCTGACCACTTCGTCAGCGCTGAGCAGCGCCGCCTTGCGCAGCCCCTCGAAGCCGCCATTGGCGTGGTAGTCGTCCAGCGACAACGGCCGGGTAATGCCGGCGCGGGCAAACAACAGGCGCTGCTGGGTATGCAAATAAGGGATTGCCTCGACCGGGCCTAGTGCCAGCGGGTGGGCATCCGGGTTGGTAGCGAGCGCATCGAGCAGCCCGGGCACGTCCTCGGGCATCACCGGGCCGAAACCCAGGCGCCCTTCGCTGCTTTCAAGCTCGACCAGCGGTTCCAGCCAATACATGCCGCGCGCACTGGTGCGCTTGATCGTCAGCGGCACCTGCCGGCGCGCAGCTTCCTGCACCAGCGCCTCGGCAACAAGGTCAGCACCGACCGCACGGGCCAGCGAATCGCAGGGGATACACAGGTTCAGCATGCTTTCACCTCTTCACGGCAGCTTTGCACCAGTGCTTGCAGGCGTTCGGGGGTGAGGCGTGCGTGCACCTGGCCGTCGAGTTCGAGCGCCGGCGAGCACGCACAGGCCCCCAGGCAATAAACCGGCCGCAGGCTCACCGAGCCATCGGCGCAGGTCCCATGATCATCGAGCCCCAATTGCTCGCGCAGCTGCGCGGCCAAGGCCTCGGCGCCCCGGCTCTGGCAGGACTCGGCGCGGCACAGGCGCAGGGTATGCCGTGCAGGCGGCGTGGTACGGAAATCGTGATAGAAGCTGATCACCCCATGTACCTCGGCCAGGCTCAGGTTCAGGGCGTGGGCGATCTCGGCAATGGCGCTATCGGGAATGTACCCGGCGCCCGCCTGGATGGCATGGAGGATCGGCAACAGCGCGCCGGGGTTGGCCTTTTCGCGGGCCAGGACGCGCTGGATCAACGGCAGGTGGTTCAACTCATCAGGCATACAGCAGACCTCGGCAGCCCGGGCCAGCCCGTGTGGCGGGCAGGCTCCGGCGGGTATTCAGCTGCGGTGCACCGCCCCCGTCACGGTGGCGTGGCGGCGGGCACCCTCCTTGCCAGCGGCCGGGCGTCTAGGTGCGCGCGGTCCGAAGGCATCGTTGAAGCATGGCAGGTCTGCGGCAGGTTGGTAGCACACGCACGACCCGGCATGTGCTGAAACCGACCATGAGCAGTGATATCATCTAGACATCAATCGGGCTCGCCCGAGTTTCGCAACCTCATCAGACATGGCAAGGACGCACGAGTACATGCAACGCTCATTCAACGCATTCATCTGCATCTGCGCGGCAACGGCGGTACTTTCGGGATGCATGGCAGGCTTTACCGGTAACCGGGTGCCAGCCACTACCGTTGACTACACCGCGCTGCAAGCGCCTAAACGAGACGTCTATGTAGAAATCGTCTCGTTGCGCTCGACGGATGGTTCCACTCCAATTGAAAACAAATGGATGCCGGAAGAAAACCAGAAAATCATCGAAGACTCCCTTCGCAAAAGCGGGCTGTTCAAAGCGATCCGATTTCGAGGCCTGGACCAAGAGCCGGGTGACCTTAAGATGCAACTTACAATCACCGAAAAACTCTCGACAGCTGGCTTTGCAGGCGGCCTTACCGTGTTCTCCCTTGGCCTGATACCAAGCTCGGCACGCTTTGACTATGTGGTCGAACTGAAGGTTAAAAGCAGCGACGGCAAGCTGAGAGATATTTCCAGAAACGAAGACTACGTTACCCAGTGGATGGGATGGTTCGTAACGCCTTGGGCATCGACCACCGTGCTCGACGCCAAGACCGACACACTGGACCGCCAGCTGTCCGATGCGCTCAATCGCCTCACAGCCAGCAACGCAATCGCGCTGTGAGGGCCAGTGCTCTCCTAGGGTTCTGAACCAGGCATCGCTATCGTAGGGCAAGCCTGCGGTCTCTGTGAGAGATTGCATGGTTTTGCGCAAGTCTGTGCTGGCCTCATCGCAGGCTGTCGCCAGCTCCCACAGAGACCGCGCACAGTCGCACTATTGGGGCGTTTCCCAGATGCAACGCAGCCCTTTTGCGACCTCAAGCAGAGATGAATAGGCCTCCTGGTCGCGATATGCGCCAGGACATCGGTCGGTTGACCACGCCTCAAGTACATCCTTCGCTAGCCGCCACACTGTGCAACAATCCATCAGTAGTGATAACGACAGGCGATCACTGTGAGCGTACCTGCGCCGAAGTAGTAAACGAGCCGGTGTTCTTTGGTAATCCTTCGCGACCAGTAACCAGAGAGATCCCCTTTAAGTGGCTCAGGCTTACCCAGGCCATCAAAAGGTGTACGCATGCATTCACCTATCAAACGGCAAATTTCAGCGTGGATCTTTTGGTCGTTGGTGCGCCAGTGCTCGAAGTCATCCCAACCTATTGGCGTAAACGAGACCTGAGCATTTTCGGCTGCGGCTTTCTTATTCTGCTGCTTCGTCTTCTGGGACATTGACGGGGATATCCTTCGAAATGGCCACTCCGGCTTTGTGCTGAGCAATGGATTCCCGAAGTCTCGAAGCATTTGAGGCACTACCCAACAGGTAAATGGTCTCGTTCATCGAGTTGAAATCCTCCAGCGACATCAGCACTACGTGCTCACCGCGCTGGCGGGTAATGACGGTGGGCTCATGATCCCTGCACACGTCGTCCATTGCTTGCTTTAGGCCGGCCCTGGCTTCGCTAAAAGTAAGTACCTGCATGATCTTGATTCCTCCCACTTATTCAGTGGATGGCAGCGCCCTCACCCCTGCGGGCTGGGAGCTGCGGATGCTGATTGGCTTTGAAAATGGTCAGATTTCAAAGCATCCAGACAGGTTGTGCCAAGCCCTCACGGGAAATCCCTGTCATGCCAATCATAGTACAACATCCCGTACAATCATCAAGGCCCTATAGCTAGCCGGTCACCGTAGTGTAACTGCCGGCAAAACAAGCTTCTATGAGGCAACGGCCACCCCAACCCGCTGTTGTGCATCGAACCAGGCATCCTCTGCGAGCAGGCATCCGAGCTGATGGGGTGTGTTCGCGACATGACCCTGGCCGGGGTACTGGACAGCAACCCGCAGTTGATCTGGGCATCGCATTACCTGAGCGCGCTGGCCAAGGCGCTGATGGATGATGCAGAGTTGGGCATGAATCACTAGCCATCAAGCAGCTGCAGGCAGGTTCCGCAGAGGGCTGCCCGACACTTCGAAGGACGCCCGCTTCATGAACATCCATTGCCCGACTTTCTGGCCAAACGGCCCTGACATTGACCACAGCGCGCCGACAGTTAGCCTCAGTCAGTTGCTACCCGCCGTCGGCACTACCACCTTTGCCTGCTTCGAAAAATACGACCAACCCAATGCCGGCGAAACCGTGCAATTACTCTGGCTGCCGCCGGTGTCGGATATCAACGGCTGGAGTGAGCAGCCATCGGAAATAGCCATGAGCTACCTGCTAACTGCGTGCATCGCCAGCGAGCCGACCCTGGTGGCACCCTCCGAGAGCCGCTCAAGTGCGATTCTCCAGGGTAAGTACAGGTACGCGCTAAAGGTACTGGCTCGGCAGCGGCTGTTGTCAGCGCTGGGCACTACCGCTTCAGACGCTACCCCTTGGCATGTGCCGGCAATTGCCGATGGCAAAGGCGTCAGCTTGCTTTGGGACGAAGTGCATTGGTGCGGCAAGGCTTGTGTTGAGGGGTTGACCTATTTGACGGCGAGCACCCGGAATGAGTCGTTTATCGAGATGCTCTTGGAAAAACAGGGCGATGAACTTGTAGGGCTGTTCTGCTTGTACATGGATCCCGGTGGGGTTGAGTGTTCGATCGGCAAGCAGCGCTTCGTGGCCGGTGAGCAGGAGGCGATACAGCGGGTGCTGGACAAGGCTCGGGGACTCGTCGATACGCAGGCGCATTACATCGTGGACGGCGGATAGAGCCGGCGCAAACCTTCGACCCCGAGCAGAACATCGAGCAGGTGCTGCGCAATGAACTGGGCACTGCCTCAGATCGCTTGGGAGGTGACGGGTTGGCGGTATGAGCCTTGGTATTGCTACGCGGCTTTAAAGGGGCTATAGGTCTGGTTTCGTCATGACTGTTCATAGATATCGATAACGTGATTCGGAAGAAAACAGACCTCCATGCCCGCCTTGATCGCGTCGGTGCAATAGGGGTCGTTATCGAGCTGCCCTATATACAAATCTCCAACTCGCCTCTTGACGATAACCCACATGCGCTCGACGTTGACCTCTTCTGAGCCATGCTCATCAGTGGTAAGGATTCGAAAAATCAGCTTGACAAGCTGCTGTGCCTGAAGGGTATTTCTGGCCTTTCTCGGAGGCAGCCAGAAACTTGTGGGGTGCTCAGCGTGGATGGCTTCGGCGTCGTCCAACTCCCAGCCATCCCTATCGATTTCGGCTAATACTGCTTCCATAATTCCTCAAAAAACTTATATCTTGATTTGGTCTCTGCTGGAGTAATGCCATATTTCGCAGCGTTGTGCCAGCGCACCCGCTCAGCCTGTATTCTCAGGGCGTTAACGCCTTTGCCTGCACTGCTTGCCCGATGGCAAATCGACCGGCAACTACCGCTGCCCGTTTCAGGGAGGTCAGCATCAGTGTCATCAACACGACTCATGGATGAACCGTGCAAATACGCGAGATGACTCACGAAGATCTGCCAAGCGCCAGCGACCTGTGCCTGGAGTCATTCATGCTGGCGGTTGCCCCTTCTATGAAAGTTACGGTTTTGCGCTGGCAGGGGCAGTGGGGGAAATTGCTGGGCTGGTCTATCAGCCGATGGATAAGCGGCTGGACGGTTGAGTGGTGCCTTTCGGCGAATAGCTGCCGCCTACACAGTACTGCTACCCTTTTGGTGAACTTGGATCGACGCGTAGGGAGCGAAAATGTTGAAGGATGCGTACCGCTATAAAGTTTGGGCCGATGAGCGCACCTTGGCTGCTTTGGCGGACTTTGAAGGGAAGGCCCCAGCCTCGCCAGCGTTCGCATTCATGCGCCAACAGCTCAACCATATGGTCATCGTCGAGGAGTTATTCAGAGCCCGCCTGCTGGGCGAGCATGCGCCGCATCCGGCAACTAATACCGAGGTCGTTCCTGATCTGTACGTCCTCACAAAGCGCCTGACCGCATGCAACGCGTGGGCCACCGATTACCTCGCACACATTCCCCCGACGGAGTTTTGCAGCACTGTAAGTTTTGTGTTTTCGGACGGGCAGCATGGGACGTTAACGCGCCAGGAAATCCTCTTCCACCTTATCAACCACGGCACCTACCACCGGGGCGCAATTGGCCATGCCCTTGATCTGGGCGGCGGCAAACGTCCCGCCGACACCTACACCGTGTTCATTCACGGCGCCGAACCGCAGCGTCGCCAGTAGGCGACTGGATAGACGCGACATCTAGTGTCTCCAGGTCTTCTGCTGGTGTCAGCGAGAGCCACAGGGGAGCATGACTTCGCGGCACCGACGCCGAGTTTGAGCTGATCAACTGCTAGCCTCAGCCATCCAGCGAAGAAGGAAGCCCCGAGCAAAGCTCGGCGACCTAGCCACTGTAATATCTCGTACCCCCCAGTAGACTTTGTCTTTAGGAACCTGGCCTGTCCTGCGGGTGCGACGAGCCCCGCCACAGATCCCAGCTCGCCCTCGCCCTCCCAGCTTTCCTGTTAAACTCCGCCCCTGCGCTGCGTGCTAACGCCCATCGATCTGCAGGTTGCTCCTTGATAGCAACAAGCATCATGACCCAGGCTTACATGGCAGCAAACAGCATCAAATGAGAGAACCGAGCATGCAGCACAACCAGACAGCGAACCCCGACACCCCAGTAAATTCGGTAGTCAGGCGGTTTTCTGTTGCGCCGATGATGGATTGGGATGGTACTACCCAGAGGCCTTGATCCACGGCAGCTGTAACGAACCACTCTAGAATCCGTACCAATTTTGTACCAACCAGCCGTTACTACCCAGTTCGCTTTAGCTCAAAATCCTGTGGCCTAGTCACTTACAACCGAAGGCTGACCGGTTTCGCCCCGTAGCGGCCGCTCAATACACGCGTGCTTGCACATAACATATGGAAATTCGTATATTCGAATTTCCATATGTTATGGTGCAGCCATGATTACCCCGCCCGATGTGTTCAAGAGCTTATCCGACGAGACCCGTGTTCGCGCCACCCTGCTGATCGCCAGCCTCGGTGAGCTATGTGTCTGCGAGCTGATGTGCGCATTGAACGACAGCCAACCCAAGATAAGCCGCCACCTCGCGCAGTTGCGCAGCAATGGCGTGCTGTTGGATCGCCGCCAGGGGCAATGGGTGTATTACCGCCTGAACCCGGATCTGCCCGCTTGGGTGCATGAAATGTTGCAGGTGACCTTGCAGGCTAACTCACAGTGGTTGGCAGACAACTCTCTTCGGCTCAAGAACATGGACGGCCGCCCCGTTCGTGACGCTGCCTGTTGCTGATCATCACCGAGCGAGATCCTCATGCTGATCGCCATTGCTGTTTTTGTCTTCACCCTCATCCTGGTCATCTGGCAACCGAAGGGG